>JBCCKJ010000056.1:0-10633 GCA_039027455.1 Pseudomonadota bacterium
AGCCGAACTCGATCGCTCTGCGTATCGCGATGGTGGCGGACGACCGCGCCGATCTGGTCGCGACGCTCCGATGGGGCTTTGAATGGGACATTGCCGCCGCGTCCTTGATCGCGCGCGAAGCGGGCGCGCGGATCAGCGACGTTTTCGGACAGCCGTTGGCCTATAATAAGCACGACCCGCGCGACTTCGGCGTGTTGGTGTGTTCGCCCGGTATTCACGCTGAAGCGGTGGAGCGTCTGGCGGAACGGGCAAAGATGCTGAAGTGAGCCCTCAGTACGAGGAAAGAGGGCTCACCCGTTCGATTACTGTCCGCGGGCCGAATTCACTTCGTCCTGGCTGATCGGGATAATCTTGATCTCCACGCGCCGGTTGAGCGGTTCGTTCACGCCATCAGCGGTTTTGACGCGCAGCTGATCGTAGCTTTCGCCAAATCCACGTGTCGCAAAACGGCTGCGCGCCACGCCGCGTGCGGCGAGATAATCGGCCACGGCCTGAGCGCGCTGTTCGGACAGGCGTTGGTTCAACGCGTCGCTGCCGGTTGTGTCGGTGAAGCCATACACATCGACGAGGCTGTTGGGATACTTGATCAAGCTATCGGCCACCACGTTGAGTGTGTCGTAAAAGCCCGGATTGATCTCCGCTGATCCGCTGGCGAACGTCACGCCATCGGGCAGGCGCACAAGGATTGCGTCCTGATCGCCGACTTCTTCGACTTCAACGCCGGTCCCTTGCGTTTGTTCGTCGAGTTCGCGGATCTGATCGTCGTAGCGCTTGCCAAGCAGGGCACCGGCCGAACCGCCGATGCCGGCGCCAATGATGCGGGCCGCGTCGCCACCAATCGCTCCACCAAGCAAGTAGCCTAAGGTGCCGCCCACGCCCGCGCCGATTGCCGTGCGCGAGGCTTTTCGCTCGCCGGTGTTTGGATCCGTGACGCAAGCGCTGGTGCCCAGCAAAGCGACAGCGGCGGTGCTCGAAAGCAGAATACGAGACATTTTCATGATGATCCCTCCCTTATTGCACGCTTCTATTATCACAACGCGCGCCAATTGATGCACAAAACTGTGTTCTTGGTCGCTGAAGACTTTCGCTTTGACGCAAGCTGAACAAAGGCTTTGGGCCCGAAAAGTGCGTGCGTTGTCCACTGGCATGCCAATGGATTTGTGGTAGCGATAGGGCCGTGACACCGTTTCCCTGGTCCTATCTTTTCGTCATTCTCGGGCTGATCGTGCTCAATGGCGTGTTCGCCATGTCTGAGCTCGCGATCGTTTCGGCTAAAACGTCGCGGTTGAAGGCGCGCGCGGAGGAAGGCTCGGCCTCGGCGCGCATCGCGCTGCGCTTGGCAGCGGAGCCGGGCAAGTTCCTCTCGACGGTTCAGATTGGCATCACCTTGATCGGTATTGTCGCGGGCGCCTTTTCCGGAGCCAGCTTGGGCGGACCAGTGGGCGAACGGCTGGTGGCGCTGGGCTTGCCTCAGGATGTGGGCGAACAGGCCGGCTTTTTCGTCGTGATTGCGATCACCACCTATTTCAGCCTCGTCATCGGCGAATTGGTGCCAAAGCAGCTCGCCTTGCGCGCGGCGGTGCCGATCAGCCTTGTTATGGCGCGCCCGATGGCCACGCTCGCCACGATCGCAGCGCCGCTCGTCTGGGTGCTCGATTCCAGTTCGGCGTTGATTATTCGCCTTTTCGGCATTCGCTCCAAAGGCCAAAGCTCGGTCACCGCTGAAGAGCTCCAGATGATCTTTGCCGAGGCCACCCGATCGGGCGTGATCGAGGCCGAGCAGCACCAGATTCTAACGGGCGTCGTGCGCTTGGCTGAGCGGCCCGTGCGCGAAATGATGACGCCGCGCACCGAGATTGACTGGATCGAAGCGGACGCGGATGCGGCGCTGGTGCGCAAGACCATTGAAGACACACCGCACTCGCTCTTGCCTGTGGCTGATGGGTCTCCCGATGTCATTTTGGGCGTCGTGAAAGTGCGCGATGTTCTGGCCGCGCTGGTTTCGGGTCAGACCGTCTCGATGCGCGATATGGCGGTGAAGGCTGAGATTGTGCCCGATCAGCTCGACGCGATGGACGCGCTCAGGACACTGCAATCGGCGGATATCGCCATGGCGCTGGTCCATGACGAATATGGCCACTTCGAAGGGATCGTGACACCGGTGAATCTGCTCACCGCCTTGGTCGGCAACTTCGCCAGCGATCAGGATCAAGGCGATTCGCCGCTGATGGAAGAGCGCGCGGACGGGACGCTCTTGGTTTCAGGCGCTCTTTCCGCTGACGCGTTGGCGGATCGGCTCGGCCTCGAATACGACGAGAGCCGTGAATTTGGGACGGCCGCAGGATACGCGCTTTCGGTTCTAAAGCGACTGCCCGTCGCTGGTGAAAGCTTTGAGGATCAGGGCTGGCGGTTTGAGATCATCACCATGGACCGCCGCCGGATCGACAAAATCCTCGCGTGTGAAGTGAAAGCTCGAACGCCCGCTTAAGTCAGCCCGGAATGACCGTTGAGGCAGTCGCGCCATCACCCTGTGGGGCGGCGATAATGTCTCGCGTGGTCCGGCCTTTTGCAACCGTGCTGGTTGCGGGATCACCTATCACGCTGCGAATGCCGGGCGCGGAGCTTCCAGCGCGATCAAGTGTGACCTTCTCGATGTCGCTGCGGTCCTGCGGTCCGCCAAACAGCGCTTCAAGCGCCTGCTCGGACGCTGTGCCTTGCGTAGGGCGCGGCGTGCCCGGTGCGGGCGGGGTCAATGAGAAGTCGGGCGGAACGACCAATGGCGCTTGGCGCTGAACCGCGAATTCATCCGGGCGCTCGCGATTGAACAACCCGCCGCCACCACAAGCGGTGAGCGTGGTGGCCACCGTGGCAAGCAGAATGGCGGTCTTAAGCTTGGGCATCGTTAATTCTCCAGAGCGCCTTCGGGCGCTTCGTCATCCTCGTCCTTTTCGCTGAAGAACAGCGCGCGGGCAAGGATGACGATAACGCCAACGGTGATAGCCGCGTCGGCAACGTTGAAAATAAGGAAGGGGCGGACCGTCGATCCGAACGCCTCGAAGTGGAAATCGGCGAAGTCGATGACGTAGCCGTAGCGCACGCGGTCGTAGATATTGCCGAGCGCTCCTCCGAGGATCAGCGCCAGACCAAGAATGTCCGCCAGCACTTTTTCGCGCATCATCCAGACTAGAACCGCCATGGCGATTCCCGCCGTGAGCAGCACCAATATCCAGCGCATTTCCATGCTAGTGGCTTCCAGCATGCCGAGCGAAATGCCGTAATTGCGGGTGAAGGTCAGATCGAAAAAGGGCAGCAGCGGCATGTTGTCGCCGATATTATCGATCAACAACCCGCGCGTGACATACCATTTCGACAATTGGTCCAAAGCCGCGACCAACGCCGCCAAGACCAATCCGATCACGCGCGCTTTGGAAAAAAGCCCGCTCATAGGGCGAGCGCTCGCGCGTCCCATTCGCGCACCACCTTTGCGCAGCGTCCGCACAGCGCCCCGTCTTCGGAAACGTCGGGCAGCAGTCGCCAGCAGCGCCCGCATTTATGGTCGGTGGACTTGGTGACGATCACCTCGTCGCCATCGCCGCGCGTGACTGTCCCGGTGATGAACAATTCGGCGAGCTGTTCGCCGTTCACGCCTTCCGGAACCGCGGAAGCCGGCACCGTGACAAACGCCTCGTTGCTGGAGCGAATTTCTTTCTCGCGGCGCAGAGGCTCGATGGCTTCGGTCACGCGCTCGCGCAGGGCGCGCAGCTGCTCCCACTTGGCGCGGTCGGCGGGCACTTGCGGCACGCTGGGCCATTCAAGCAGGTGGACGCTGCCCCCTTGTTCGCCATCCTCGGGATAGCGCGTCTGCCAAACTTCTTCCGCCGTGAAGACCAGCACAGGCGCGGCGTAGCGCACCAGCGAGTGAAACAGCAGGTCGAGCACCGTGCGATAGGCGTTGCGGCGATCGCTGTCCTCACCATCGCAATAGAGCGTGTCCTTGCGGATATCGAAGAAGAACGCGGACAGATCCTCGTTGCAGAAATCAACGAGCAGGCGCGTGTAGGTGTTGAAGTCGTACTCTTCGGCGGCCTTGCGCAGCTTCCCATCAAGCTCGCTCAGCAGCGAGAGCACGTAGAGCTCTAGCTCGGGCATTTCGCCCGCGTCGCTCATATCGCCGACATAGCCATCGAGCGCGCCGAGCAGATAGCGGAACGTATTGCGCAGCCGCCGATACTGATCGCCCACCCCTTTCAGGATTTCGTCGCCGATGCGGTGATCTTCGGTGAAATCGACGCTCAGCGCCCACAGCCGGATGATATCCGCGCCGGTCTGTTCCATCACCTTGAGCGGGTCGATCGTGTTGCCGAGCGACTTCGACATCTTCTTGCCCGCCTTGTCCATGGTGAAGCCATGGGTGAGCACCTGATCGTATGGCGCCCGGCCGCGCGTGGCGCAGGATTGCAGCAGCGAGGATTGGAACCAACCGCGGTGTTGGTCAGACCCTTCGAGATAGAGGTCCGCGGGCCATTGCAGATCGGGCCAGCGCCCGCTTTCGAGCACAAACGCGTGGGTGCAGCCCGAATCGAACCAGACATCGAGAATGTCGGTGACCATCTCGTAATCATCGGCTTTGTAGTCGGGGCCGAGAAACTCGGCTTTGCGCGCCTTGTCCCACGCGTCGACGCCTTCTTGCTGGACCGCCGCGACGACGCGGGCGTTCACTGCTTTGTCTTGCAGGTAAGAGCCATCGGGCCGGACAAAGAGCGTGATCGGCACACCCCACGCGCGCTGGCGCGAGAGCACCCAATCGGGCCGCCCTTCGACCATGGAACCGATGCGGTTCTGACCCTTTTCGGGGATGAACTGGACGCGCTCGATTTCGGACATCGCGCGGGCCCGCAAAGTGTCGCCTTCCTCCTTGGGAAGTTCGGTGTCGAGCGCGGCGTTTAGATCTTCGAGCGAGGCCGAATGGAGCGAGGAGACGCCCGCGAGCGGCTTGTCCATCGGCACAAACCATTGCGGCGTACAGCGGTAAATGACCTTCGCCTTGGAGCGCCAGGAGTGCGGGTAAGAGTGCGCGTAATCAGCCGAAGCGCTGAGCAGCGCGCCCGCCGCGCGCAGGTCTGAACAGATCGGGCCTTCGGGCGAATTGAACGGCTTGTTGATGACGCTGCGGCGAAGTTCCTTGCCTTCCTCGTCCTTATCGTCCGCGCCCAGCCATGCCCAATCGTCGCGATAGCGCCCATCGTCCATGACCGCGAAGACGGGGTTGATCCCGTGCGCCTTGCACAGCGCAAAATCGTCCTCACCGTGATCGGGCGACATATGGACAAGCCCGGTGCCGCTGTCGGTGGTTACAAAGTCGCCTTCGAGGAAGGGACGCGGCGCTTCGTAGAATCCACCGAGACTGTGCATCGGGTGGCGGGCTTTGGCTCCGGCTAGATCGGAGCCTTTGCCCTGCCATTGCACAACATGCTCAAGGCTAACCTGATCGTGTGCGTCATTCTTCCTGAAGCGCTTCACTCGTTCAAGGAAGGGACCGACAAGCGAACTCGCTATAAGTACATTTCCTGCCGTAGCTTCGTGGTTCCAAAACTTACCTGGCTGTCCTTCAATTGAGGATGCGAGAAATAGCTCGAAGTATACAAGTGAGTACTCGACCTCTGCTCCATAGGCCAAAGCCTGGTTCACCGGGATCGTCCACGGGGTGGTCGTCCAGATCACCGCATGCGCGCCAACCAGCTCTGGCACAGCCGATTCAATGATCTCAAACGCCACATCGATCTGCGGGCTGTCGGTGAGGTCTTCGTACTCAACCTCGGCCTCGGCCAGCGCCGTCTTTTCCACCGGCGACCACATCACTGGCTTGGAGCCGCGGTACAGATTGCCCGCTTCGGCGAACTTCATCAGCTCGGCAACAATCGTCGCCTCGGCCTGAAAGTCCATGGTGAGGTAGGGGTTGTCCCAATCGCCCAGAATGCCGAGGCGCTTGAGCTGTTCGCGCTGGGTGTTGACCCATTTCTGCGCGTAGGCGCGGCATTCGGCGCGGAATTCCTTGGCCGGAACCTCGTCCTTGTTCTTCTTTTTCTTGCGGTACTGCTCTTCGACCTTCCATTCGATCGGAAGGCCGTGGCAGTCCCAGCCGGGCACGTAGGGCGCGTCTTTGCCCATCAGGTTCTGCGTGCGGCAGACCGTATCCTTGAGGATATGGTTGAGCGCGTGCCCGATATGCATGTCGCCATTGGCGTAGGGCGGGCCATCGTGGAGGATGAATTTTTCGCGCCCGGCGCGCGTGTCGCGCATCGTGCGGTAGAGGTCCTGATCTTGCCAGCGCGCGGCAATGCCCGGTTCCTTCTGCGGAAGGCCGGCTTTCATCGGAAAACTCGTCTTGGGGAGGAAGACGGTGTCTCGGTAGTCGCGCTGTTGTGTCTCGTCAGTCATCAGGGAAGCGCGCTTAGTAGGTCCCGCGCGCGGTCGCAATCCTTCTCCATCTGCGCCGTTAAATCGTCGAGACTGTCAAACTTCGCCTCACCGCGCAGGAAGTGATGGAAGGCCACTTCGATTTCCTGCCCGTAGAGATCGTCCGAGAAGTCGAAGAAGTGCGGCTCCAGCAGCTCTTTGGGCGGATCAAATTGCGGGCGCACGCCGATATTGGCCGCGCCATTCAGCTGCTCGCCCGTCGACAGCACCGTCCCAGTCACGGCGTAGACCCCGTATTTGGGGCGAAGGTAGTTCTCGATGGAGAGATTGGCGGTCGGATATCCGAGCTTGCGCCCGTTCTTGTCGCCGTGTTCGACGATGCCGCGGATCGCGAAGGGCCGCGTGAGCAGTTGGGCGGCTAGCTGCGGATCGCCCGCGCGCAAGGCTTCGCGGATGCGACTGGAGGAGACTACGTCGCCCGATCCTTCGACCGCCTCGACGACGCGCGAGTGCAACCCGCGTTTCGCGCCATAGCTCTTGAGAAGGTCAACATTGCCTTTCGCGCCTTGGCCGAAAGTGAAATCGCCGCCCGTCACCACGCCGTGCGCGCCGAACCGCTCGATGAGGATCTCAGTGATGAAGTCTTGCGCGCTGGTGCTCGAAAGCTCGCCATCAAAGTGGAACACCAACATCGCGGTCGCCCCGGCGGCGAGATAGAGCTCTTGTCGCTGTTCCAGCGTCGTCAGCCGAAAGGGCGGTACGTCGGGTTTGAAAAACCGCACCGGGTGCGGATCGAACGTCGCGATAATCGAAGGGCGGCCTTCGGCATGCGCCCATTCAATCGCTTCGCCCGCGACCGCCTGATGCCCCTGATGAAAGCCGTCAAAATTGCCCAGCGCGATGATCGCGCCACGCAAGGAATCCTGAATCGGGTCACGGTGATCGAGCCAGCGCATGGGGGCTCGGGTAGTGGGTTTCTCTGTCGGCTACAAGAATGCTAAAATGCGAACGCGTCTTGCGAAGTTGGCCCAACATTACGCTTTACAGTTGGCTGCCCCTTTGGACGTTCAAAGTTTGACTTGAATTGCGCAATTAGCGATCGCCGCACTTGGTGTCTAAGTTCCAGATCCGGGGCGGTTACCTCGTAAATCGAAAACGCATACTCATCCTGACCCGGGGTTGCTTGATAGCTGCCAAGGCCGACTTTTTGCCAAGTTTGTAGCGATGCCATTACATTCTCGGACAGAAAGGCATCGGCGTTAGGCACCTCATGCTCAACAACCGTAATCAAATATCGGTCAACGAGATCATCAAACTGCGCATAAGTTTGAGCGCCACCAATGATGAAAACTTCTTCGTCCTTGAGCGCGGCCGCTCGAAATAATGCTTCTTCTACAGAAAGAGCGAGTTGACACACTGGCGTATTATTGAAGAGCACAGCATTGTGCGAGAGTACAATATTATTTCGTTTTGGCAGTGGCTTACCACCAAGGGAGTCGTAGGTTTTTCGTCCCATCACCACGGTGTTGTTCGTGGTTTGAGTCCGAAAGAAGCTCATGTCTGTCTTCAATCGCCAAGGTAAATTATTGTCACAGCCAATGGCACCGTTTCTGTCGATAGCAACGATTGACGTGAGCTTTTTGATGCTTTGCTCTCCACGCATAACGACTTTAGAATCGATGTAGCGCCCGCTGGCAAGAGTCTATTGTGCAACAGTCGATAGTTCTGTTGGCAACATGTTGACTGCAAAAAAACTGCACTCTGAAATCATATGCTCACCCGCGTGACATGGCCCATCTTGCGCCCTTCGCGCGCTTCGCGCTTGCCATAAAGATGGAGATGCGGTTCTCCGGGCTCGCTCAGCATGTCGTGCGCGGTGAGCGCCGCCTCGCCCACGATGTTGCGCATCTCTATCCGGGCAAAGCGCGTGCCCGTCTCGCCCAACGGCAGGCCGCAAATGGCGCGCACGTGGTTTTCAAATTGGCTGGTGGCCGCCCCCTCGATGGTCCAGTGCCCCGAATTGTGCACCCGCGGAGCCATTTCATTGAAGATGGGGCCCTGCTTGGTGGCGAAGAATTCGAGCGTTAGCACGCCAACATAGGCGAGCGCGTCGGCCACTTTCGCCGAGATGGCGCGCGCGGCTTCGACCTGCCCTTCGACGAGGTCTCCGGCCGGAAGGGTCGAGGAGACCAACATCCCGCCCTGGTGGCGGTTCGCGGTCGAATCCCAAAAACGCACCTCGCCCTCGCGTGACCGCACGAGGATGACCGAAAATTCGGTTTCGAAATCGACCATGCCTTCGTAGATGCAGGGACGACCGGGGAAACGGACCCCCGTCGCTTCGTGCGCGCTGGCGATGCGCCATTGCCCTTTGCCGTCGTATCCATCGCGCGCGGTCTTCAAGATGCCCGGCGTGCCGACACGCTCCAGCGCTCGCGTCAGTTCCTCGTCGCTGTCGACGCGGACATAGGGCGCGCAGGTCGCGCCGAGATCTTCAACAAAGCGCTTTTCGTTTAGCCTGTCCTGCGCAACCTCAAGAGCGCGCGGCTTGGGCGCGAGCAGCGCCTCGGGTATGGCCGCTACCGCGTTCAGCGGAACGTTCTCAAACTCCCAGGTCACAATGTCGCAGCGTTGCGCGAAATCAGCGAGCGCGGACGTGTCCGTCCAGTTGCGCTCAAACAGTTCCGCGCAGGTGTCCGCCGCGACGTTGTCGCCTGGCGGCGCAAAGGAGATGGAGTGGTAGCCCAATTGGCTGGCGGCGGTCGCCATCATTCGCCCGAGCTGTCCCGCGCCCAGAATGCCGATGGTCGAGCCCGGGGGGAGAGGAAGCGTGGCGCTCATTGGTCGACGGGCGCTTCGCTCACGGCGGCAGAGCGGGCCGCGCGCCAATCCTGCAAGCGGTCAGATAGGCCTTCGTCCTGCAACGCCAGAATAGCCGCCGCCATAAGCCCCGCGTTGGTCGCGCCCGATTCACCAATGGCGAGGGTGCCTACGGGAACACCGGCGGGCATCTGAACGATCGAAAGCAGGCTGTCCTGACCCGAGAGCGCTTTGGACTGCACCGGCACGCCCAGTACCGGCAAGTGCGTCATCGCGGCGATCATGCCGGGAAGGTGCGCCGCTCCGCCTGCACCTGCAATAATCACATCAAACCCTTCGCCCTCGGCTCCTTTGGCAAACGCGCTCATTCGGTCGGGCGTGCGGTGGGCGGAGACGATGCGCGCTTCGTGAGCGACTTCGAGTTCGTCCAAGACATCGCAGGCGCGTTTCATCGTGGGCCAGTCCGACTGGCTTCCCATCACGACCGCAACCTTACCCCCTGCACCTGACATTAGGAGTCCTTCAGATAATAGCGCTCACCCGGCACCATGTTATCATCGAAGTCGTAAACGATTGGCTGGCCGGTGGGAATCTCCAGCCCGGTGATGTCCTCATCTGAAATCTGGCTCAGATGCTTAACTAGCGCGCGCAAGCTGTTGCCGTGGGCGGAGATGATCACCGTTTCACCGCTGGTGAGCACGGGCAGGATGTCGCTTTCCCAATAGGGCAGAACGCGCTCGATCGTGAGCTTCAGGCTTTCAGTGTAGGGCACGTCGATGCCGGCGTAGCGTGGGTCGGCACCCGGATCATACTCGCTGCCAGGCTCCATCGGCGGAGGCGGGGTGTCAAAACTGCGACGCCAGATGTGCACCTGCTCATCGCCGTGTTTGTCGCGCGTCTCCTGCTTATTGAGGCCGGTGAGCCCGCCATAATGCCGCTCGTTCAGGCGCCAGTCTTTGGTGACCGGGAGCCATAGGCGGCCCATTTCCTCGAGCGCCAGATTGAGCGTCTTGATCGCGCGGGTCTGAAACGAGGTGAAGGCTGTGGTGGGCAGAACACCTTTTTCTTTCATAAGCGCGCCGGCGGCTCTGGCCTCGGCGACGCCCTTTTCGGTGAGACCTACGTCCCACCAGCCGGTGAAGCGGTTTTCAAGGTTCCACTGGCTTTGGCCATGGCGGACAAGAATGAGTTTGGGCATCGTCTTCCTAGATGAACGGGGGCGGGGCGATGTGAGACGCTCCGTTAGCTTTCGGCATCGCTCTTGGGAAGGTCTTCGCCGCCTGATTCGCGCATCTCCCGACTTTGCGCTTTTCGGCGGCGCAGGTTTTCGCGCAACTTCGCTGCCAGACGTTCCTCTTTCGTCTGGGGTCGCGAAAGATTGTTGTCTTTCTCTTCA
>JBCCKJ010000057.1:0-10588 GCA_039027455.1 Pseudomonadota bacterium
CACACGCCGGAACACGCGATAGAAGCGCCGATATCAATGCGCGCGGGATCGAGCGGAGCGGTCACACGCAAGCGCAAATCGCCGCGTTGTTCGACTTTCGAAATGGTGCCAATAGCCGTGACGATACCGGTGAACATAAGTCGCTGTAGTCCCTCTGAGCCAGCGCGAGATCGCGCGCGTCAAATTCTATTTTCGCGTTCGCCGATACGCGCTGAAACGGTCGCTGCCAAGCGGTCTCGCCTCTGATTGTTTCCAGCGTCCATGCGCCTCTTCAAGATCAGTCAGGCCGATCGCGTCGAGGCTCGATAACCCTTCACCGATTAGGATTGGGGCCTGATAGATATGGAGCTCGTCCACGAGGTCGCGGGCCAGAAAACTCGCCGCGGTGGCGGCTCCGCCTTCGACGTAGAGATGCAGCACATCATCAAGGTCCGTTATTTGTTCGGGCGTGTTGATCACGCGGACATCGTCGGGCGCTACGCCCCGCGAAAGCAAAACGCGATCCGGACTTCGATCTGCAAGACCGGGCAAACGCACATCAAGTTTGGGCTTGTCCGCGCGCCAGGTACCGCCGCCGACGAGAATTGCATCATGGCGCGCGCGCATCGCGTGGCAATGGGCGCGCGCCTCTTCGCCCGTTATCCACTGGCTTGTTCCATCGGCCAGCGCGATGCATCCGTCGAGCGATTGCGCGAGCTTAAGCGTCACATGGGGGCGACCCTCGACTTGCCGGGTCAGAAAGCCCGCAACGCTGCGATGGGATTCTTCGTCTTCCAGCAGGGTGACTTCGATCCCAGACGCTTTCAGTTTCTTAATGCCCTTACCCGCAGTGCGTGGGTCGGGATCGCGTTGGCCGATGACGACGCGCGCTGGTCCAGCCGCGCTGATAATGTCAGAGCAGGCGGGCCCCCGGTTGGATTTGTGCGCGCACGGTTCGAGCGTAACGTAAAGAGTCGATCCGGCGGCGCCCCCTTCTGGAAGGCGCGATAGAGCGTCAGCCTCGGCGTGCGGCCGTCCCCCTTCGCGCGTCCAGCCTCGCGCAAGCACTCGGCCGTCTTTGACGAATAGCGCCGCAACGCCCGGATTGGGTCGGCTGATTGGGCGGGCACGGTTGGCGAAACGCGCCGTAGCGGCCATCCAGCCCGCATCGCTTTGCGGTTTGCCGCTTATGGTCGGTCACCTCGCATAGCTGGCGCTAGGTCAGAGCCATTGGCTTCTTCACCGGCCTGAGCGGAACCGTCAGCTGAGCGGCCATAGAGTTGGTCGCGCCGCGCTTGCTCGGCTGCCTCTTCTGCCGCGCGACGGGCGTCGGCTTCGGCCGCAATTCTGTCGACATCCATGCCGATCCCAGCGCCCAGAGCTTTGTAAATCTCGCGTTTGCGATTGGCGAGCTCGTCTTCGGCGGCTTGGCGCAGCTCCTTCACTTCCTGATTAGCTTGGTTCGAAACTATGATCTCGTCATCGCTTCGGCCAGGATCGAAGGTCGTGATGTAGGTGATGGTGGGACGTTCGGGATCGCGATAATGCGTTTCTCCCGTCAACCAGTACCCGATCACCAGCAAGGGTATGGTGGAAGCGGCCAGCATCGGCCAGCGCAATGGGTTTGGCTTGCGAAACTCGTGCCAGAAATCGACGATGCCAGCCTTGGGATTGTAACGCGAAAGCGACGACATGATGCGGAATATAGGCGCCCGATGTGTCGGATGCCAGAGGGCGTGTCTCAGCCTATCCGAAAGCGGCGTAAAGTGAGCGCCCGTTTTCCTTCAGCCAACAGTCGGCTTCGCGAATTTCGCCTTCGTATATCTGGCCCAAAAGGGCGTGGAATGCCGGGCTGTGATCGAAGTGGACGAGGTGAGCGACTTCATGCGCAACGACGGAGCGACGCACAAAGTCAGGCGCCTGGACAAGGCGCCAGTTTATCCGAATGCGTCGCTCGCCCGATGCGCCTCCATCTGAGCAACTGCCCCACCTTTTCTGAGCCCGGCTAATCCCGATCGGCACAGGATCAAGCTGTGCGGCCCTCGTGTAAATCCCGAGGTCGCTCTCAAACAGAGCAAGCGCTTCGCTCTCGAGCCAGCGGCGTATCCGAGCCTCGAGACCGTCGAGAGCTCCACCTATTCGCAGAGCGGTGCCATCCAGCTTTGGCCGACGAGGTGCGTTTTCTTCCCAATCGATTGTGACGGCATTGCCTCGATACATAAGATCGCCGCCCGCCTGAGGAGCGGCGCGCTTTGGAACGCGCGCATGCTGGGAAGCCAGCCAATCGGTGCGCGCATGGGCAAAGGCGATCGCTTCGTTTGAGCGAGCCCATTGCGGTAGGGTGATCTGGACCGCGCGGCCATCGGCGGCCAGCCGCAGGGTGAGCCGCTTGGCCGTGGCGTGGCGGCGCAGGACAATCGGAACGGTTTGACCGTTCAACTCAATTTCCGGCTCGACGCTTGCGCGTTTCAGCCAGTCAATCACGTGACTGCACCTCGCTTCGGTTCATCTTGATCATCAAACTCATATAAAGGTTCGATGTCCAGATGCGGCGAGCCCCAGTCCACTATATGATGCTCCAACGGCCCAGCGTCAGTCTCACTCACGACACGCCCGGCAATTGATACACCGGCCCGCTTCACCGCTTCCCGATCCCCGCTGATAAGATAATGCCACCAAGGAAGCGGCCGATTTTGCGCGCGAACACGGTAGGCACAAGTCGATGGGAGCCAGGGCACGTCCTCGACAATAGCAAATGTCAGGCGCAGGCAATCGGGCACAAACGCTTTGCGGTTGCGGTAATTGCTGCACTGCGCGGTGTCGGTGTCGAGCAGCTTGCACGCCACATTGGTCTGTTCAATCTCACCGGTATCGGCGTCTTCCATCTTATGGGTGCAGCATTGGCCGCAGCCATCGCACAGGGCTTCCCACTCTGAGCGATTGAGCTCGCCTAGGGGCAGCTCCCAGAACTGATCTCTTAGTTCACCCACTTATCAAGCTCGGAGGCGACGGCGTCCGCGCCCTCGCTCGTGGGAAGCATGGCGAGAGGTTCGCCGTCCGGATCGAAAAGGTAGACGATGTTGGTGTGATCAACGAGATACCCGCCTCCGGGCGCAGGCTCACCCAGCTTGTAATACACTCGGAAAGCGTCTGCAGCGGATTTCACCGTCTCCGGCGTTCCCGTCAGCCCGATAATGTCATCGGAAAACGCGGCGGCAAATTCTCCCACCACCTCGGGCGTGTCGCGCGCCGGATCTATGGAGATAAAGGCGACTTGCGTGTTCGCTGCGCGTTCGGGCGCCTCGTCGGCGAAAATGCGCATGCCTTGCGCTGTGCGCTGCATATCCGTGGGGCAAACATCAGGGCAATACGCGTAGCCAAAATAGATAACCGCGTATTGACCGCGAAAATCCTCCCAGGTGACGGGTTCGCCGGCGGAGTTAACCAAATCGAACGGTCCGCCAATGTCCGCGCCTGCCAAGGGCGGCTCGGCTGGAACGCTTGTTTGCGGTGCACAAGCGGCCAAGGCCAGGCTCACGACAGCCACAATCGTCCATCCCTGGTGGCACGGTCGATGGGGCAACTTGCTCTTGGCCTTGGTGTTCATGCTCTGCTAACTCGCGGGAGGACAGGGGGTTGCCGGGGCTCCGCTGAAAAACAATATGTGACGAAACGTGCGAAAGGATCAACGCGTGTCAGGCTTTGGAATGCGCAAACTAGGAATTGCTGGCGCGATTGCCAGCGCTGTTTTTGTAACGTCGCTGGCGGGCGTTGCGAGCACACCTGTGGCCGCACAACTTTTTTCGCAGGGCTATGAATTCCTTGAAGCGGTCGAAGAGCGCGACGGCGATACCGTGACCGAGATGCTCAACCAGCCCGGAACACAAGTCGTGAACACGCGTAACATCACGAGTGGGGAGACAGGCCTGCACATCGTCGTCAAGCGCCGTGACGCTTTGTGGGTGCGGTTTCTCGTCCAACGGGGGGCAGATCCGAACATCAAGGATCGGAAAGGCGTCTATCCTATCCAGATCGCGGCTTCGCTCGGCGATATTGATAGCGTGGAGGCCCTGGTTAAGGGTGGCGCGCAAGTCGACGTCGCGGATCAGCAGGGCGAAACCCCGCTGATTGCCGCCGTGCATCAGCGCAACACGGAAATGATCTCCCGATTGCTGGAAGAAGGCGCCGATCCCGACCGCAATGATAACTCGGGACGATCGGCGCGCGATTACGCGGCGCTGATGACCGGGAACGAGCGTTTGATGAATGAATTCGCGGCCGCAGACGCTGAGCGCGAAGAAAAGGGAACAACGAAGCAATACGGGCCTTCTTTCTGATATGACCGACATCCCGACCGACTTCGCCGATATGACCCTTGATGAACTGCGCGTGGCGCTGGCTCCCGACATTGCTGCGTCGGCCATCTTTGACGGGTGGAACGAAACCGCGCTTGTTGCGGCTGCGGAAATGGCGGGTTGCGATGTGGATGTGGCAAAGCTTGCCTTTCCCGATAAACCGCTTGGCGGCCGGGCCATGGACATGATCGAGGCGTGGATTACGTCGGTGGATCAATCGATGGAAGCCGAGTGGCCGCAGGATAGGTTGGCCGAGCTCAAGATACGCGAACGCATTCGAGAGCTCGTTGCTTTTCGTCTCAAGGCGATTGAGGATATTGACGAAGCGGTGCGCCGCGCTCTGTCCGTGATGGCCATGCCGCAAAACGCGCCACGTGCGCTTCAGATTGGTTGGCGCACCGCTGATATAATGTGGCGTCTCGCTGGGGACACGTCGACCGACTACAACCATTACACCAAACGCACGATTTTGGCTGGCATCTATTCCGCCACGCTCGCTTACTTCATCAATGATGACAGTGATGGCAAAGAGAAGAGCTACGAGTTTCTCGATCGCCGGATCGAAGGTGTTATGCGGTTTGAAAAAGCGAAAGCGAAATTCACCAATCGCGACGTAGAGCTTCCTAGCCTTAGCCGTTTTCTCGGACGGCTCCGGTACCCAAGCCGCTAAGCTGTATTACGTAGTTTCCTCCATTTCGGAGGTGGAAAAGCTCGAAGGCGTCTCGCCTCGCCGGGGCATCCTGTCCTAGTGTCCTTATAGAGAATCGCTGCCATTGGTGATGGCCGCGTTGATTTTACGGGAAGGACACCGAAACCATGGCAGGTTCGCTCAACAAAGTGATGCTGATTGGCAATCTGGGGGCAGACCCCGAAATCCGCAGTTTTCAAAACGGTGGTAAGGTCGCAAACCTGCGCATCGCGACCAGCGAAAACTGGAAAGACCGCAACACCGGCGAACGCCGCGAAAAGACCGAATGGCACACCGTCGCCATCTTTTCGGAAGGACTCGTGGGCGTCGTAGAACGCTACGTCAAAAAGGGCAGTAAGGTCTTCATCGAAGGCCAGCTCGAAACGCGAAAGTGGCAAGATCAGAACGGACAAGATCGGTACTCCACCGAAGTCGTGATCCGCAATTACGGCGGCACTCTCACTATGCTTGATGGCCGTGGAGACAGCGGCGGCGGCAACTATAGCGGTGGAGGCGGCGGCCAAAGCGGCGGCGGCTGGAATCAAGGCGGTGGCGGCTCAGGCGGTTCGTCGGGCGGCGGATCGAGTGGCGCCGCTGGCGGCGGATACGATGATCTGGATGATGATATCCCGTTCTAACGCGTTGACCGTGATGTCGTTGGGCTTGTGGGCCAATCTGTCTCCAGGACAGTGTCAGTTGTTACGCTCGTCCTTATCGACGCCCGCTTCGCCGTAAGCGAGAACGCGCTGGAACGGCTCTAACATGTCGCCGCGCTGGCGACCGGCCCCCACGTCTCCGCGAGCGGAGTACAGAGAAACCAACAAGGCCAGATCGACCCTGGTGAGCGAGGGGAAGCTCTCCTGGCCAGCGCGATCCCGTTCAAAAAGGGTCAGGATGGTTTCCTGTTCCATATCAGCAATTTTCTTTGGCTGAATTTGCATCATGCCGCGCATCAACGCGTAGTCAGCGAGCTGGATTGCGGTCACATCTTCCAAGGCATCGCGCTCAACAAGAACGAAACTTGTGTAAATGACTTCGGGTGCGCCCAAGCGCATGCGTGTGTTCGTGAACCTCGGGTTGTTGGTGCCCAGCGTTTCCAATCCGCCGCCGACAAGCGTGGTGACACCCGCCGCGCTTTGCATATTGACACCTCCGCGATCCACGATGTGCCAAGCGTAGGCGGGCCCACCGCTCCACATAACTGTGTTGCGCGCGTGGGGCGGAATCCATCCGAAGGCGCGTCGATTGTGTTTAACTCGCCAACGCTTGATCGTCTCCGCGCCGTCGTCGACGAGCGCAAGCACCAGGTTGAAATCGCAATCCTCATCGTCATCGACGTCAATACCGGCCGCCTTGGCCACCGTGCGCATGCGATCAATCACATACTCTTTTGAAGCCAGTTCAAGCCCGATCACCGCTGGACACAAAGGTTCACCCTGGCGCGCATAGAATTTTGTAAAGCCGACCCGTTCAGGGAAGAGTAGGTTGGTTATATAGTCGCGCACCTCATCATCGGCGATGCGCTTTCCGATCACTAGGATACCAGGTCCTTGATTTCCATCATCGACGCTCGCCGCATCATCTGGAGCGGTGTTTGCGCTTGGCTCTTGCACCGGTGGAGCGGCGTTTCCTTCAACGCCGTCGTTTTGCGCCGCAGCCAGATTAGAAGATGCTGCCAAAATGGCGGCGGAAACACAGGAAAGCAGCGTTCGCATTATTTACCAGCTCCAAACGTGTCGTCTCATCCCATAAAGAGACGATCACGGCTTGACGCTGCCTGAATGCGCTTCAAACTTATTCGGGAAACCTGGGGGGTTAGCTCTTCTTTTGAAGGGCTGCCAAGCCCGCTGCCAAAGGCCCGTCTTTGGAACCTTCCTCGACAATCCCTGCACGGGAGCGCGCCGCATTGGCTGCGGGGCCCTCCGCGTACGGGTCGATGGCGAGGCCCAACGTCTGAGCCACGGCTTCGCCAATGTCGAAACTATCGCCCAGATACTCGATTTCATCGCAATCGTCGGCAGTGAGCTCAAAGTCGATGTCTTCGTCTTCGCTTGGGGCAAGCGTGGCGGACCCTTGTTCGATGAAGCGCAAAGAGATTGGCTCTTCGACGACGACTGGAAAGGCCTCATCGGATACGGCGCACAATTGGGTGATGGATGCGCTCAATGCCCCTTCAGCGCGCACACCCTTCTTGCACAATTCAAGCTCAACGCTCGCGGACAGGCTATCGACCGAAACGATTCCAAATCGTTGCGCCAGCGCAACGCGCTCGCGTTCATCCGCTTCAACGATAACCGCGCTAGCCGGTAGTGTCCGAACTCTGACCACGCGGGTCAGCTCAGGCGCCTCATCTTTTGATCCCAACATCCCAACTCACCAGATCCCAGTGGCCTTTATTAACTCTTCATCGCCGCGCGCTGCAAGCCGTTCGCTTAGACCTAGCAGTCTATCGGCCACACCCGCCGCGCATTCGCTTTCGTTTGCGTCTTCGGAAAACGTCACATTGCGCTGGATTGCTGCGATCATTTTCTCGCTATCCTTGTTGATCAGAGCGCTGCGATACGCGCCAAGTCGACCGCCAAGCACACTCATCAGTTTGCCTATACGCTTGCCAACGACCACATCGTTTACGCCGAATTCGCGCAATTGCCCGTCCATATCTTCGACGAAGAGCTCGGCCAAAAGCGCGCTTTCAGCCCGCATTTCGCTGGCTTCAAGTCGTACCATCACCACGCATAGGACAGCCGTGATTAGATCGAACCGGCCACCCACGCTGTCTGATACATGGCAATTCGCGTAGTAAGATGGTTCTCGAGCAAGCTCGACCACGCGATGCCACAGGGGGCGAATGCCTTCGCGTGGATCAGGAGCGGTGCCAAGTAGGCGAGAGAGGAAGGACATAGTTCATTTCTTTCGGTAGACGATAGCACCGTGACGACAACAAGCGTGTCACACGAACCAACATGCGATCGGGATGTTCCGGCCCGTGACGGTGCAGTTACGCAAGGCCATTGCCCGATGATGCGCCGTTATAGACTCATTCAGGCGCTTCCTCCCAACGCTTTGCGTCCGCCCCGTTGCAAGGCAATGGGCTTCGCCGTAAGGCCGCATCCTAGTTTGCAGAAGCAACGCACTAAGTTGAGACGGAATTGACCGAGAGAATGTACAAGAAGGGTTGGAAAATCACGGCTAATACCAGCCAAAGCACGCTGAAGATTGGGGCCAAGTTAGGCCTGATGACGGCCGCGCTTGCGGCTTTGGCGGCGTGTTCTTCGATCCGAGAGTCGCGTGGGTATGTGACCGACAATCTTCTGCTGAGAAGCGTGCAACCGGGTATCGACAATCAGCGTTCGGTGGAGGGCACGTTGGGTCGGCCCACCTTTGCCAGTCAATACGGGCAACCGACGTGGTATTACGTTTCTTCGGTTACCGGGCGTCGTCCTTTTGTTCGACCCAAGATCAAGACTCACGGCGTTTTGGCGGTCAAGTTTGACGATGTTGGCAACGTGGCCGAAGTGCGGCGTACCGGGATTGACGAAGTGGTCTATCTGCGTCCGGAAGGCGACAAAACTCAAACGCTTGGGCGCGAACGCGGTTTCCTCGAAGACTTGTTCGGTAACATTGGGCAAGTTGGCGCCGCCGGTCCAGGAGGCGGGCCCGGAGGTCCCTAGCTTCAGTCACCGCGCGATGGAAAGAACGGCCATGGCTTGAACCGGGCGACCCGTCTCCATATCTCGCACCCCATGAGTAACAGTAACGAAAGCCACGGGCTTATTCAGTGGCACGGCACCACGATCGTCGGCGTCAAACGAAGCGGTAAAACCGTGATCGCTGGCGATGGCCAGGTTTCCATGGGCAACACGGTAATGAAGCCGAACGCGCGCAAGGTCCGCCGGATCGGGGCCGATGGCAAAGTCGTGGCGGGGTTTGCGGGCGCAACTGCAGACGCGTTCACCCTCTTCGAGCGGTTGGAAGCCAAGCTGGAGCAGTACTCCGGTCAGCTGCTTCGCGCGGCCGTGGAACTCGCCAAGGATTGGCGCACCGACAAATACCTCCGTAATCTTGAAGCGCTCATGATCGTCGCGGATGAAGAAACGCTGCTCGTCCTGACGGGCAATGGCGACGTGTTGGAACCCGAAGCTGGCATTGCCGCGATAGGCTCGGGTGGAAATTACGCGCTGGCCGCCGCGCGTGCGCTCGCAGACTACGAAGACGACGCCGAGATGATTGCGCGAAAATCTATGGCGGTGGCGGCGGATATCTGCGTCTTCACCAATGGTGAAGTCACGCTCGAAACCGTTTGAAGCTTTCTGAAAGACCCTAATGGATAACCTCACTCCCAAGGCGATTGTCGCCGCTCTGGATGATCACATTATTGGCCAGAAGGACGCCAAGCGCGCGGTCGCGGTGGCGCTGCGCAACCGTTGGCGGCGCCAACGGCTGGGGCCGGATTTGCGCGATGAAGTAACGCCCAAAAACATCTTAATGATTGGCCCGACGGGCTGCGGCAAAACCGAAATCAGTCGTCGTCTGGCCAAGCTTGCTGAGGCGCCTTTCGTGAAGGTCGAAGCGACCAAGTTTACCGAGGTCGGTTATGTCGGGCGCGACGTCGAACAGATCGCGCGCGATTTAGTTGAAGAGGCTATTCGGCTTGAGAAAGAGCGCCGACGTGAGAGCGTGCGCGAAGCTGCGTCCGAAGCCGCGATGGAACGCTTGCTCGATGCTCTTGTGGGTCAAAACGCGAGCGAAGCTACCCGCGAGAGCTTCAAAGCCCGCATCGTCGACAATTCGATGAACGACACCGAAGTCGAGATCGAAGTCTCCGAAGAACGCTCGATGCCTTTCGACATGGGCAATATGGGCGGCAACGTCGGCATGATTGATCTGTCTGACATGATGGGTAAAGCGCTGGGCAAGAAGCCGACCAAGCGGCAAAAGCTGAGGGTGCCGGAGGCTTGGGACAAGCTGGTCGATGAGGAGGCGGACAAACGCCTCGACGATGACGATGTGGCGCAAAGCGCCCTGCAAAATGCGGAAACCAACGGTATCGTCTTCCTGGACGAGATCGATAAGATCGCGGTCTCTGATGTGCGCGGCGGCTCGGTCTCGCGCGAAGGCGTGCAGCGCGATCTGTTGCCGCTGATTGAGGGCACGACCGTAGCGACCAAATACGGTCCGATGAAGACCGATCATGTCCTATTTATCGCAAGCGGTGCATTCCACGTCGCCAAACCGTCGGACATGCTGCCCGAACTCCAGGGACGCTTGCCTATCCGCGTAGAGTTGCGGGCACTGACGGAGGAGGATTTTATACGGATTCTTTCCGAAACTCGCGCAAATCTCGTTGAGCAATATCGCGCGCTAATCGGCACAGAGAAGGTCGAACTCGATATCACCGAAGACGCCGTGACCGAGGTTGCGCGGATCGCCGCGCAAGTGAACGAAAGTGTCGAAAATATCGGCGCGCGCCGGTTGCAGACGGTGATGGAGAAATTGCTCGAAGAGATCAGCTTCGAGGCCGAGGAGTATCAGGACCAGACGGTCACGATTGACGCCGCCTACGTCC
>JBCCKJ010000058.1:0-10582 GCA_039027455.1 Pseudomonadota bacterium
AGATCCAACCGACCAATCGGCATCAGTCGCGGCGTGTCTTTAGGCAAAGCGTTGCGCAGCGCGCTGTAGATTGTCGCTCGCCCTGCGGGGTCGCGCTCCGCCGTGATCAGCCCCGTGGGTTTGTTGAAAGCGACCAATGTCGTTGGCTCAGGCGCCGCGACGGGTTTGCCATCTACGTTCACCCCTTTGAGACTGGTCAGGAACGTGGCGGGTGTCGTGACCGGCTTGCCATCCAAGCTCACCCGGCCATCGGCGATCATCCGCTCGATCTCACGGCGGCTCGCGACACCAGCGCGCGCCAGCAGCTTGGCTATGCGATCACCTTCGGGGCGATCCTCCGACTTCTTAGGGTTGGTTGGCATGGCCCTGGCGGTAGGGGTTCGGACAAAGCGGGGCAAGGCAAAGGCGATTGTGTTGTGGACGCGTTCACAGTGGCGTTTCTATTCGCATCATGCACCCCTATCATCGCGCGCAATCGCAGATTTTAAGGAACATTGATGAGCGAAGCCCAAGCCACTCCCGCCGCCAAGCCCGGCATTTGGCAGGTGCTGCGCGCCATGGGGCAGGTGAAGACCGGCTACATGGCGATTTTCGGCTTCGCGAGCGGTCTGCCTTTCGCCCTGTTTCTCGGAACGTTGTACGCGTGGCTGAGCGAGGCGGAGGTCGATCTGGAGACCATGGGGGTCTTCTCGCTGATTGGGCTTGCTTACGCGTTCCAATTCCTGTGGTCGCCCGCGATCGACAAGATCAACATTCCGTTGTTCCGCCGCCTTGGTCGGCGCAAGCAGTGGATGGTGCCGATGCAATTGCTTTTAGGTGCCATCCTGCTGACCATGAGCGTGCTGGAGCCCAAGAGCCAACTCGCGTGGTTCTCCCTTTTGGCGGCTATCGGCGCCTTTGCCAGCGCAACGCAGGATATCGCTATCAACGCTTGGCGGATCGATAACGCGGACGAGAAGGCGACGCTCGATATCCTCTCGGCGGTCTATCAAATGGGTTACCGATTGGCGGCGCTGGTCGGCGGAGCGTTCGGCCTCATCATCGCGGCGCGGATCGGCTGGCCGGAAACATACACGCTGATGGGCGTGATCTTGCTCGCGATAGGCGCGGTGGGCCTGTTCGCGCCCGACGAAGCCGCTTCGAAAGATGTGGGCGACGGTGAACCGGACTCTGATCTTCTTGCCCTGCGCAAGGCGGGAGAATTGAGCCCCGAAGTGCGCGCGCGCGCGCTTACCGTGGTAGGTTTGTTGTGGGCTGGAGCCATTCTAGTGGTCGTCACTTTCATGGTGATGTCCATGACCTTTGCGCCCGAAGACCGGCCCAATCCAACAGCCTTTACAGTGACTTGGGGACCGGTGATTATCATTGCGACCGTGATTATCCCCGCATTGATCGCGGGATGGCTCTCCGCTCAGCAGCGCGACGGCGTAAATTTGCTTACCGAGGACGCGGCGCCAGAACGGGCCGGCGGTTTTGTAATGGATCACCTCTATCGCGCGCTGGTTCTCCCTCTGGTTGAGTTCGTGGGGCGCATGGGGTGGAGTCTCGTGCTCATCCTGACGTTGGTGCTCACCTACCGAATCTGCGATTCGATCTGGGGCACCTTCGCCTATCCATTCTACCTTGGGGAACTGGGCTATTCGAACGATGAGGTGGCGTTCGCCTCCAAGTTCTTCGGGGTTTTCGCGATCATCGCTGGGCTGGGTCTGGGGGGCGTCATGCTTTCAACCTTGGGAAGGATGACCACTCTCACTTTGGGCGCATTGCTCGCCGCCCTGACCAATCTGCTCTACGCCGATTTGGCGGCGGGCGGGGCCAATATGCAGGCAGTCAGCGATGCGGTGGGCTTCAGTTGGATCATCAGTCAAGTGCCGGTGATCGGATCGCCGAGCCTCGCGAAGCTCACGTTCGCAATCATGTTCGAGAATCTCGCCATCGGCATCGCGGGCGCCGCGTTTGTCGCTTATTTGTCCTCAATCGTGAACAAGCGTTTCAGCGCGGTGCAATACGCCTTGCTTTCCTCTCTCACCATGCTGATCGGCAATCTGGGCCGCGGTGCACTGGGAGAGATGATCGAGGATCACGGCTATTTTGATGTGTTTGTGCTGACAACCTTTATCGGGTTCGGAGCCGTCCTGTTATGCGCTGGGGAATGGTATCGCCAATCGCGCGCGGGCAAAAACGCTGGCGTTGTAACACCCGAGGCGCAGCCGGCCGAATAGGGCTTAGGTTGGGACCTGTTCGTTAAGGCGCAAAACTTCACCAATCAAATAGAGCGAGCCGGTGATAAACACGGGGTGTTTGTCGTCCCCTACGTTGGCTATGGCTTCAACCAAGTCCGAAGCAAAGCGCGCGTCGCGCCCGAAGGCTTCAACCGGGTGCCAATCATGCCCCGGCACCGGCACAACCGTTACGCTCTCACACATCGGACGCAGGGGTTCGATGATGGCTTCGGGATTCTTGTTGGCTAACATGCCGATGATCACGTGCACGCTTTTGCCACTCCAGAAATCGGCCATGGCCTCACCCGCGCTGGGATTGTGCCCGCCATCGATCCACACTTCGCGTTCGCCAGAAAGAGGGCCTGCGGCCAGCTTTTCGCATCGCCCTGGCCATGTCGCTTGCACGAGCCCCTGAGCCATCGCTTCGTCAGAGATAAACATCTCGTCTTGATACCGCACCATAGCCAGAGCCAGTCCGGCGTTTCGCAGTTGGTGCGCACCGTTAAGGTTGGGCAGGGGCAAGTCGAGCTCGCCAAACGGATCGCGGTAAACGTGACGGGCTTTTGTCCCTTCCAGCAAAAGCTTGTTGGACCAAGTGTCACCTCTCAAAGCGAGCTGGGACCCGGTGCTTTCCGCTCTCACGACAATTTGTCGCGTGGCCTCGGGCACCTGATCCAACGCCACGAGAGGCACTTTCTTCTTAGCGATGCCCGCTTTCTCGAACGCTATCCGCGCCATCGGCATGTCGGGCGTGCCTTCTTCCGGCGCGAGCAGAAATCGTTCGTGATCAAGGCCTAGCGCTGCAATTCCGCTGATCGCCACGGCAGACGGTTCAAGCACGTTGGTGGCGTCAAACCGCCCGCCTAAGCCCACTTCGACCACGCAGGCGTCCGCCGGTGTTCGTGAAAACGCAAGGAAAGCCGCCGCGATGGTCGCTTCGAAGAAGCTGGGGCCGAGATCGGTGCTGACATCGAGGACTTCCTCCAGAAGATCGGCCAGCGCTGCGTCTTCAATCAGATGGCCGGCCACGCGTATGCGTTCATTGTAGCGAACAAGGTGCGGGCTGGTGGTCACGTGGACAGTTTTGCCCTCGGCTTCCAGAATGGCGCGCAGGAACGCGCACACCGAGCCTTTGCCATTGGTTCCGGCCACGTGGAAGACAGGCGGAAGCTTGCGATGCGGATTGCCGAGCCGATCCATCATCGCGGTGATCGTTTGAAGACCAAAACGGCCCTGCGGCACGCTCAGTTGAGCGAGCCGGTCCAGCTGCGCTTGCACGCGCGGATCGTCGGAATGGCCGAAATCCACCGGGTTCTGGAGGCGCTAGGCCGCCTTGCTCGGCTGCATGTAGGACAGGACTTGGGCCAAAGTGGCCTTCAGCTCGCGCCGATGCACCACCATATCGACCATGCCGTGTTTGTGGAGGTATTCGGCGCGCTGGAAGCCTTCGGGCAATTGCTCGCGGATCGTATCCTGAATCACTCGCTGTCCGGCGAATCCGATGAGCGCGCCGGGCTCGGCAATCTGAATATCGCCTAGCATGGCGTAGCTCGCGGTGACGCCGCCCGTGGTGGGATCGGTCAGGACGACGATATAGGGCAGGCCAGCGTTCTTGAGTTTGCGCGTCATCACCGTCGCGCGGGGCATCTGCATGAGGCTCAAGATACCCTCTTGCATGCGCGCGCCGCCCGCCGCCGTGACGACGACGAGCCCGCATTTGCGCGTCAACGCGCGCTCGGCCGCAGCGCAGAAGGCGAGGCCCACGGCCATGCCCATCGATCCGCCCATAAAGGCAAAGTCCTGGACGCCCACCACGGCCGGCTGACCGTCAATGGTGCCCGAGCCCACGACGAAGGCGTCTTCGTGCGGGTTCTTCGCACGCGCGGCTTTCAGACGTTCGGTGTATTTCTTGGAATCGCGGAATTTCAGCGGGTCTTCGGTCACTTGCGGCTGAGGTAGCAGCTCGAAATCCTCATCCAGCAGCAGAGCCAGACGCTCATTCGCACCGATACGCCCATGGTGATCGCAGCGCGGGCACACGTGATCGTTTTCCTCATACTCCGCGACGAACAGCATTTCATGGCAGTTCGAGCACTTGATCCAGAGGTCTTTCTCTGTGCTTTTCTTCTCTTCGCTGAAACCCAGCGAATTGCGGACGCGGTTAAACCAGCTCATGCGTTTGCCTTCTCGATGGCGGCGACGAGGTCCGCCGTCAGCTCTTTTAGCTTAGCGGGCGCTTCATCGCCAAATTCCCCGACAAGATCGACCAGCGCCGATCCGACGACGACGCCGTCGGCCACCTTGGCGATGGCTTCGGCCTGTTCGGGTGTGCGCACGCCAAAACCGACAGCGACAGGCAGTTCGGTGGCGGCTTTGAGCGCGCCTACGGCCTCTTCGATCGAGCTTTGCGCGGCCTGTTGCAGCCCCGTGATCCCCGCGACGGAGACGTAGTAGAGAAACCCGCTCGAGCCTTCGAGCACTTGCGGCAGGCGAGCGGCGTCGGTGGTGGGGGTGGCGAGGCGGATGGGCGCAATGCCCGCGTCGCGCAGGGCGGGGCCAAGCTCGCCGTCTTCCTCAGGCGGAATGTCGACGCAGATGACGCCGTCTACGCCCGCGCCCTTGGCCGCCTTGGCGAACCATTCGGGGCCGCGCCGGATCATGGGATTGGCGTAGCCCATCAATACCAAGGGTGTGTCCGGGTGGCGCTGACGGAATTCGTAGGCGACTTGGAGCACATCTGCGGTGGTGGTGCCTTTGCCGAGCGAACGCAGGTTCGCACTCTGGATCGCGGGGCCATCGGCCATCGGATCGGTGAAGGGCATACCCAGCTCAATCACATCCGCGCCGCCCTCGACCAGCGCGTCAAGATTGGCGGCGGTGTCGCCATCGCCAGCGGTGATGAAGGCGACGAAGGCGGCGTGGGGTTTGGCAAAGGCGTTAGCGAGTCGGGTCAATTTCGTTCATCTTTTGGGACGGTTAGCTGAGACATGGACCACGTGTTACACGGTCTTAAGCTTGAAAAATTGGCCAATCGCACCGGGGCAAAAAGTTCGCAAAAACACATATGGCGAAAGTCGTGTGTCACCTCATTGGGATGGCACAGGATACTGTCTGTAGGACAATGAATCCGGCGCAAGGCTCACACTCACATCTCCACCCCAAGCTTTTCCGCCACGGTGAAAATGTCCTTATCCCCACGGCCGCACAGGTTCATCAGCACAATCTGGTCCTGATCCATCTCCCGCGCGCGCTCGACCACGGCGTGGAGCGCGTGGCTGGGTTCGAGCGCGGGGATGATCCCCTCGGTGCGGCAGAGCAGTTGGAAGCCTTCGAGCGCTTGGTCGTCGGTGACGGCGGTGTATTCGACGCGGCCCGTTTCTTTGAGCCAAGCGTGTTCGGGGCCGATGCCGGGATAGTCGAGGCCGGCGGAGATCGAATGGCCCTCCGTGATCTGACCGTCTTCGTCCTGCAAAAGATAGGTCTTGTTGCCGTGGAGGACACCCGGAGCGCCGCCGAGAAGGCTGGCCGCGTGTTCGTCCCCGTCCAAGCCGTGGCCGCCGGCTTCGACGCCCAGCATTTTGACGTCGGTGTCGTCGAGGAAGGGGTGGAAGAGCCCCAAAGCGTTCGACCCGCCGCCAATGCAGGCAACCAACAGGTCCGGCAGCTTACCGGTGCGCGCCAGCATCTGCGCGCGCGCTTCGGAGCCGATGACGCTTTGAAAGTTGCGCACAAGTTCAGGGTAGGGGTGCGGGCCCGCGGCGGTGCCGATGATATAGAAGGTATCGTGCACGTTCGCGACCCAATCGCGCAGCCCTTCGTTCATCGCGTCTTTGAGCGTCGCGCCGCCGCTGGTGACGGGGACGACTTCCGCGCCGAGCAGCTTCATCCGGAAGACGTTGGGCGATTGGCGCGCGACGTCCTCGGCGCCCATATAGATCACGCAAGGCAGGCCAAAGCGTGCGCACACTGTGGCGGTCGCCACGCCGTGCTGGCCCGCGCCGGTTTCGGCGATGATGCGGGTCTTACCCATACGGATCGCGAGCAGGATTTGCCCGATGCAATTGTTGATCTTGTGCGCGCCCGTGTGGTTCAGTTCGTCGCGTTTGAACCAGATTTGCGCGCCTTTGCCTTCGCCCGCGCTCTCTCGCACATGCTCGGTCAGCCTTTCGGCGAAATAGAGTGGGGAAGGACGACCGACGTAGTGTTCGAGCAGGTCGTCAAATTCTTCCTGAAACGCCGGGTCTTCCTGCGCGGCGCGGTATTCGCGCTCCAGATCGAGGATTAGCGGCATCAGCGTTTCGGCGACATAGCGTCCGCCATACGCGCCAAAATGCCCGCGATCATCGGGCTGTGTCCGGAAGGAATTGGGAGTCGTTTCGTTCATCGGGCTTCTTCAGGGGTGATCAAACAGAGCGCGCGGCTTTGCAGAAGGCGGCGATCTTGTCCACGTCCTTGACGCCCGGAGCGCTTTCGACGCCGCTGGAAACGTCGACGAATTCAGCCCCGGTCTCTCGGATGGCCTGCGCTACGTTGTCGGGATCGAGCCCGCCGGCCAGAGCCCATGGCGTGCGATGCGGGTAGTCTTTCAACACATCCCAGCCAAACGCTTCACCATTGCCGCCGGGAATGTCCGAACCTGCGGGGGCGGGTGCGTCGAACAACAGGAGGTCCGCGAACCCGTCATAGCGCGCGCTGTCGTCCAACGACGCGATACCGCTCACCGGCAACGCTTTCCACACTTCGACTTGAAAGCTCTCTTTAACCGCAGCCAGAGCCTCGGGCGGCTCGTTCCCATGAAACTGGATAACGTCGGGCGCTAGCGCCTCTTTGATATTGGCCAGCGTCAATCCATCGGGGTCAACGACCAGAACCACCGTTTTGACGCCAATCGGAACAAGACGGCGCAGCTTTGCTCCGGCTTCTAGATCAAGATGCCGCGGGCTTTTGGGAAAATGGACAAGCCCGACATGCGTCGCGCCAGCCTGCGCTGCCGCGTCGAGGGTTTCGGGCGTGGAAAGCCCGCAAATCTTGATCTGCATATCGTTTGGCATCGCGGTTCAATTAGGATCGGTTTGCGGAAATCGGAAGCGGCAATTCCTTGTTATCGTAGCCGCTATAGGTAGTGTAAGCGCGATCATACGGAGAGCTTTGATATGCCGCGATTTTTTGCTCTGTCTTTTGCCGTGCTGCTGGCGCTGGGCCTTGCCGCTTGCAATCCGGTCGAGAACTTCGATGAAGCGACGGATCAGATAGACCGATTTCAGAGCCATTTGTCGTACGGTGATGTCGATGAGATGTATCTGATGGGCAGTCCGATGTTTCGAAAAAGCACGTCGCTCGCGGATTTGCGAAACCAGGTCGGGGTTATCAGCTTGCGTCTTGGTCCGGTGGAGACCACCCAGCGCACCAGCTTCAATGTAAACACTACGCCGGCCGGCACACGGACGGTTGTCACTATGCAGACCCGCTTTGAGCAGGGCGAAGGCGTCGAAACCTACACCTTCGTGGGCAACGGAGAGAATATGCGGTTGGAAGGTTGGAACGTGAATTCGAGCCGCCTGATGATCACCGCTGAGGATATGAAGGCCCTTCAGGACATGCAGAGCGCCGAGTGAATTTGGGCGGTTAGAGCGTCGCTTCAATGGAGCGCGCGGCGGCCTGCGGATCTTCGGCGCGGCTGATCGGACGACCAATCACAAGCACGCTCGCACCCGCGTCGCGCGCGGCGCGCGGCGTGACGACGCGCTTCTGATCGCCCGTGCCCACGCCGTGCGGGCGGAGGCCGGGGACGACGAAATAGCCGTCCTTCCATTCCTTGTGCACTTTGCCGACTTCCTTGCCGGAACACACGATCCCATCGAGCCCGGCTTTGTGCGCCAACTCGGCAAGGCGCATCACCTGCGTTTCAGCGCTGCCGTAAATCCCGGTGGCGGTGAGATCGTTGGAGTCCATACTGGTGAGCGTGGTGACACCCACGACTTTGCAGCCCTCAGCCGCCGCTGCCTTGGCGTCTTCCATCATCGCGCGCCCGCCGCTGGCGTGAACGGTAGCAATTTTGGGTTCGTAGACATGGATCGCCTGCATCGCTGCGGCGACGGTGTTGGGAATGTCGTGAAACTTGAGATCAAGGAAGATGGGCAGTCCCATATGCGCGATCTCGTGGACGCCGTGCCCGCCATGCGCGCAGAAAAACTCCAGACCCAGCTTAACCCCGCCAATGTGGGCTTTGACCTTCGCTAGCAAAGCCTTCGCGGGCTCGATCTGCGGCACATCAAGGGCGAGATAGACAGGGTTGCTCATTACGTGTCCGTCGGGGTTAGCGTATCCCCCGGTTTTACCGTGCTTTCTACAGGTTTATCCACAGCCTTATCCGCAGGCACAGGGGCGGGCGCAGCGGGTTTCTCGTGCGCGCTCGGTTCGTGACGGCGCTGAAGGGCGTTGGACCTGGCGGCCTGCTCCAGACTGCGAACCCGCCGGTTGAGGCTCCATTTCACGCTGCGGTGATAGGCCCACATGGGGATGAGGCCCAAAGCGAAGGAAATGATGACCAGCGCGGGGACTTTGGTTTCAAGGACGAGGTTTTCCCACAAGGTGACTTCGACCGTCTCCCAATTGAAGATGGAAAAAGCCAGCAGGGCCACCGCCAAAAGCACCCAGAGGATAGTCCGCACAATCTGCATTCGTTTTCGACCCCTGTTTGTCGATCCGTCTCCGACGCGACCCTAGGCGATTTGCGTCGCCTGTCCAATGAGCGCGCGTCGCGGTTTAGCCAAAGACGCGCGCGAAAATCGTGTCGACGTGTTTAAAATGGTATTCGAGATCGAACTTTTCTTCGAGTTCCGCTTCACTCAGAGCGGCCGTGACCTCGTCGTCCGCTTTGAGCAATTTGAGCAGCGAAAGCGCGCCATTGGATTCCCACACCTTCATCGCGTTGCGCTGAACAAGGCGATAGGCGTTGTCGCGCGTCACGCCCGCTTGGGTAAGCGCCAGGAGGACGCGCTGCGAGTGAACAAGGCCGCCCATAGCGTCGAGGTTTTTCTGCATCCGTTCGGGATAAACGAGAAGCTTCTCCACCACTCCGGTGAGCCGCGCCAGAGCAAAGTCGAGTGTGATCGTCGCGTCCGGCCCGATAAACCGCTCAACCGAGGAGTGCGAGATATCGCGTTCGTGCCACAGCGCCACGTTTTCGAGCGCGGGCAGGGCGTAAGCGCGGATCATGCGCGCTTGCCCGGTCAGGTTTTCCGTCAGGATCGGGTTGCGCTTGTGCGGCATCGCCGATGAGCCCTTCTGTCCCTTCGAGAAGAACTCTTCGGCTTCGAGCACTTCGGTGCGCTGCAAGTGGCGGATTTCCACCGCGAGGCGTTCAATACTGCCCGCGATCACGGCTAGCGTTGCGAAGTACATCGCGTGGCGGTCGCGAGGGATCACCTGCGTGCTGATCGGTTCGGGTGTGAGACCAAGCTTGTCCGCCACATACGCTTCGACGCTGGGGTCGATATTGGCGAAAGTTCCTACAGCGCCCGACACCGCGCACGTCGCGATCTCGGCGCGCGCGGCGACAAGGCGCGCTTTGCACCGGTCAAACTCGGCATAAGCCTGCGCAAGCTTCAAACCGAACGTCACGGGTTCGGCGTGGATGCCATGACTGCGCCCGATGGTGGGAGTGTATTTGTGCTCTTCGGCGCGCGTTTTTATGGCTGCCAGCAGCGCGTCGAGATCGGCCAACAAAATGTCCGAAGCGCGGGCCAATTGCACCGAAAGCGTGGTGTCCAAGACGTCCGAGGAGGTCATCCCCTGATGCATAAAGCGCGCTTCGGGTCCCACTTGGTCCGCGACCCAGTCTAAAAAGGCGATCACATCGTGTTTGAGGACCGCCTCCTTGGCGTCGATAGCCTCAACGTCGATTTTGGGATCGGTCGCCCACCAGTCCCAAAGCGCTTTGGCCCCGCTTTCGGGCACAACGCCAAGGTCCGCCAGCTTCTGGGTCGCGTGCGCTTCAATCTCGAACCAGATCCGAAACTTGGCCTCTGGCTCCCAGAGGGCGGACATTTCGGGGCGGGCGTAGCGGGGGACCATGGGAGGCGATTCCTGATGAGAAAGTGGAGCTTTGGCGTCCGGCTATGCGTGGGAGCGCCACTTGGCAAGACCGCGAAGCCACTTCACTAATGTAACTTGTGCAGGGGCCTCCACGAACAGGGGAGTAGGAGGACATTGGTGATGGAAACCGCTGAACCAACGCGCCGCGTTGGCCAGGGCGAACGCTTGGCCGAAGAGCGCCTGTCACCGTTTGTGCGGGTGACCCTGCGACGCTGGGCGAAATGGTATCTCGACGGCACCGAGACCTTCTGGCCGATCAGCGA
>JBCCKJ010000059.1:0-10568 GCA_039027455.1 Pseudomonadota bacterium
AGCGCGGCAAACGCCACGTGGTTGAGATCGAGGTTCAAACCCATCCCAATCGCGTCAGTGGCGACGATGTAGTCCACCTCGCCATTCTGGAACAATTCGACTTGTTTGTTGCGCGTTTCTGGTGAAAGCGCGCCCATCACCACCGCCGCGCCCCCACGAAAGCGCCGCAAGGCTTCGGCCATGGCGTAGACTTGCTCCACCGAGAACGCGACCACCGCGCTGCGCGGCGGAAGGCGGGAAAGCTTGGTTTGCCCCGAATGGGTCAGCGTGGAAAAGCGCGGCCGTTCGACCATCTCGGCCTTCGGTATCAACGCCTCAACCATCGGCTGAAGCGTGGCGGAACCCAGAATCATCGTTTCTTCGCGCCCGCGCGCGTAGAGAAGGCGATCGGTGAAGATATGGCCGCGCTCCGGATCCGCGCCGATTTGCGCTTCGTCCAGCGCCACGAAGGCGTGTCCGCCGCCCAACCGATCCATCGCTTCCGCAGTGCAGCAGAAATAGCGAGCGTTCGGCGGCTCTATCCGTTGTTCGCCGGTGATGAGCGCCACCTGATCGTCGCCCTTGATGGCGCGCACCCGGTCATAGACCTCACGCGCCAACAAACGCAGGGGGAACCCCATCATCCCTGAGGAATGCGCGCACATTCGCTCGATAGCGAGATGCGTCTTGCCCGTGTTGGTCGGCCCCAGCACCGCGCGCACGTGGCCGGGCGCCGAACTCGGCGAGAATGCGGGCTTGGATGGGGTGGAAGAGGGGGTCACACGCGTCTTACTGTCAGCCTAGCCCGCCGGGGGCAACCGGCTTGAGATACGAGACGCGGACTAGGCGTCCAAACAACTGGTCGCAGCGCAGACTCGGTTGGTCGTTCCTTAGGCCCGTCTTAACTATGATCCGCCAAGGATTTGCGTCACAGGCCGTCGGGGCGAGGACGCGAGCGGGAAACGTGGACCAACTGCGCAGTTTCAAGGATGGCGAACCGGGCCGGGTCACACCCGAAGGCACGGTGGTCAGCGGTGCGCCCTACGACGCCAAAGAGCTCGCCAAGTATTTCCGAAACGCGCGCGGCGGCGCTCAGCCAAGCGATGTCGAAGGGGCAACACGGCAGTCGCTCTTCCGCGTGCGCGGTTTGAGAGATCAGGTCGACGAATGGAAGCTCAGCGCGTCGGACTGGCTTGAGAGTTTTGAGCTCGCACCCGATTTAGCGCAGAACATCGGCAGCCCGCGATGGATTCGTGGATTCCTGACCATGATCGGCCTTGGCGCGGCGGCGCTCGCGTTTTGGCCGGACTTTACCCGGCTCGAAGCGCGTCCCGCCATGCCGTCGGACATATCGGTGCAAAGGGAGTTCCGCAGTCACGCGATTTCGCCGCTGGCTTTGGGAGCCGACACCGGTCGGCGAATGGGCCCAACCGAAGCGGTCATCCCGCTGACCAAGGCGCCCGAGCGCCCACGGCTGGAACTTGTGTCGACTTTGGCGCGCGGAGACAGTTTCGCCAGCACCCTGCGCCGCGCGGGCGTTTCGTCGAGCGATATTAGCCGGGTCAGCGCTCTTGTCGGCGGGGCTATGGATATCAGCGATCTGGAACCGGGGACCAAACTGGACATCGTGCTGGGCCGCAGACCCGCAGAAGGCGCGGCGCGCCCGCTGGATGCGCTCAGCTTCCGCGCGCGATTTGATCTTGAGCTCACGATTGACCGCCCCCAACGCGACGAGCTCGGCAACCCGATGGGCGCCCTCGCGCTGGAGCGCAACGTAATCCGCGTGGACGACACCCCGCTACGCGTGCGCGGAAAAGTCGGCGCGAGCCTCTATCGCTCGATGCGCGCGGCGGGCGTTCCGGCCAGCGCGGTGCAGAAATATCTGCGTGCGATGGACGATCAGATCAACATGAACCGCGATGTGCGCGCCAGCGATGAGTTTGACATCATCCTTGCCTATCGCCGCGCGGAAACCGGCGAACGTCAGGCGGGAGACTTGCTCTACGCGGGGATTGATCGCGGTGGAGAAGCCAAGACGCAGCTGATGCGCTGGGGCAAAGATGGACGCTTTTACGAAGCCTCGGGCGCGGGCGAACAGCGCGAAGGTCTGGCGCGGCCCGTGCCGGGCGCGGTCAGCTCGCGCTATGGCATGCGCCGCCACCCTATTCTTGGCTATCGCCGGATGCACGCCGGACAGGACTACCGCGCCCGTCGTGGCACTCCGATTGTCTCTGTTACCGATGGACGGGTCGTGTCCGCTGGCCGCGCGGGTGGCTGCGGGATCACGGTCAAAGTGGACCACGGCGGAGGCCTCGCGACGCGGTATTGCCACATGAGCCGTATGGCGGTGAGCCGCGGCGCTTATGTAAAGCGCGGGCAAGTGATCGGGTATGTCGGATCGACCGGGCTTTCCACCGGACCGCACCTGCACTTCGAAATGTATCGCAACGGCAAGCATGTGAATCCGGCGAGCGTCCAATACATCACGCGGGCTGTCCTTTCGGGTAAGGAACTCGCCGACTTCAAGAGCAAGCTCGCCGAACTCAAAGAGATTGAAGTCGGCGCCGCTCTGCAAGACCTCGAGACCGTTGTTGTCGAAGAGCCGGAACCCGTTCGCGAGATTGACAAGATCGCCGGGGCTTCATCCTAGCGATAACTTGTGGGCGTTTCATGCGCCAAGGCCTCATTGCCAGCGCGCTCGCTTTACGGCACACGGTGTCGCCATGACTGGACGGTATCCCAACACTCGCCTGCGTCGCACTCGCGCGACCGCTTGGAGCCGCGCGCTCCATCGCGAAACTCTGTTGACCCCGGCGGACCTCATCTGGCCGCTGTTCATCACCGAAGGGGAGGGCGTCGAAGAGCCCATCGCCAGCCTGCCCGGTGTCTCGCGCTGGTCGATCGACGGGATCGTGGCCCGCGCCAAAGAGGCGGTCTCGTTGGGCGTTCCGGTTGTGGCCTTGTTCCCGAACACACAACCCGAGCGCCGCTCCGACGACGGCGCCGAAGCGCTCAACCCCGACAACCTGATGTGCCGCGCCATCCGCGCGATCAAGGACGCGTGCGGCGACGATATCGGCGTGCTGACCGACGTGGCGCTCGACCCCTACACCGCGCACGGGCAGGACGGCCTGCTCGACGATAAGGGCTATGTCGTTAACGATGCGACCGTGGCCGTCCTCGTCGATCAGGCGCTCAATCAGGCCGACGCGGGGGCCGATATCATCGCCCCTTCCGACATGATGGACGGCCGGATCGGCGCGATCCGCATGGCGCTCGAAATGGGCGAGCATCATAACGTCCAGATCATGAGCTACGCCGCGAAGTACGCCAGCGCCTTTTACGGCCCGTTCCGCGACGCGGTGGGATCGGGCGGCCTCTTAAAAGGCGACAAGAAAAGCTATCAGATGGACCCGGGCAATATCCGCGAAGCGCTGCGCGAAGTGGAACTGGACATTGCCGAAGGCGCGGACAGCGTGATGGTGAAGCCGGGCCTCGCCTATCTGGACGTCGCCAAAGCCGTGGCGGACCATGTCGACGTGCCGGTTTTTGTCTATCAAGTCAGCGGTGAATACGCGATGATTGAAGCGGCGGCTTCGGTCGGCGCGGGCGACCGCGAGGCGCTGGTGCTGGAGACCCTCTTGGCGTTCAAGCGCGCCGGGTGCAGCGGTATTCTGACCTATCACGCGCCGCTCGCCGCCAAGCTTCTCGATGGCTGAACCGTTCCACTACGAGACCAAACGGCTGATCCTGCGCGATTGGCGCCAGGAGGATTGGGCGCCGTTCTGGGAGGGCACCAACACGCCCGCCGTCATGCAGTGGTTGGGCGGTGTTCTCGATGAGCAGGGCATGGCTGACATGCAGGAGCGCTGGCTGGGCTTTCGCCGCGAATACGGCCACACCTTCTGGCCGGTGGAGCGCAAAGAGGACGGCGCGATCCTGGGCTTTTGCGGGCTCAAACGCTGCACGGATAAGAACGGGCCGTTCGGCATGATGGAGGCGGGCTGGCGTCTGGGCGAGCACGCCTGGGGCAAGGGCTACGCCAAGGAGGCGGCCATTGCGACGCTCGATCTGTCGTTCGACCGTTTTGGCGCCGCTGAAACCATTGCCATCACGGTCGAAGAGAACACCGGCAGCTGGGGGCTGATGAGGCGCCTTGGCATGACCCGACGGCCCGAGCTCGATTTTGAAGACACGTTCTGGAACGTCGACTATGGGGACGCGATCGTCTTCGCGATCACCGCCGAGGCGTGGAAGTTGCACCGCGCGACTTTAAATGCCTGACGTCGCTTCGGCCGTAACCGGCGACATCGTCCTTGAAACCGACCGGCTGGTCCTGCGCAAGATCACCGAAAGCGACGCCGCGCTGCAGGACCGCGTGCTCAACACACCCAATGTGATGCAGTATCTGGGCGGGGTGAAAGAACTTCACGAGATCGAAGAGCGCCACGCTAAGACCATGGCGAGCTATTCGCGCTACGGCTTCGGCTTCCTCTTCATGATCGAGAAGGCGACCGGCGAACTCGTCGGCCACGCGGGGATCAAGCGGACCGACATTCCCAGCGCTCCCAATCTGGGCGATCACGAGGTCGGCTGGCTGGTGCGCGAGGATCGCTGGCGGCGTGGATACGCCTACGAATCGATGGTCGCGGTGCTCGAATGGGCGTTCACCCGGATCGAAGCGCCGCATGTCGTCGCCATAACCAGCAACCGCAATGTCGGAAGCTGGAGTCTGATGGAAAAGCTCGGCATGGAGCGGCGCACCGATCTCGATTTTTTCGAACCGGACTTTTCAGAAGAGGACAATCCGGTCATTCAGTATTCACTCACGCGCGACGCATGGAAGAGCAGACCATGACCACCGATACCCAGATACGCTTCCCCGGCGTGAACATCGTGCCCATTCACGGCAAGACGCCCAAAATCCACGAAACCGCCTTTGTCGCGCCCGGCTGCACGATCATCGGCGATGTCGAGATCGGGGCGGGGTCTTCGATCTGGTACAATTGCGTGGTGCGCGCCGACGTGTTCAAGATCCGCATTGGCGAGCGCACCAATGTGCAGGACGGCAGCGTGCTGCATTGCGATCCGCCGCGACCGGGGGACGAAGAGGGCTGCCCGCTGATCATCGGGGACGATGTGCTTATCGGCCACATGGCGATGGTGCACGGCTGCACGATCCATGATCGGGGTTTCGTGGGCCTCGGTGCGATTGCCATGAACAAGTCGGTGATCGGTTCGGACGCTATGCTGGGCGCGGGCGCGATGCTGACCGAGCGCAAGGTGATGGGCGAGCGCGAGCTGTGGGCGGGCCGCCCGGCAAAGAAGCTGAAAGACCTCACCGACGCGGCGATCATGGGTATGAAAATGGGCGTCGCGCATTACGCGCACAACGCCCAGGATCATAAGGCCGCAGTGGAAACGGCGCTCTCGGATTAACCCGCCGGCTGGCGGATATATTGGAACATGTACGGCACGAAGTCCGCTTTGCCGACCTCAAGGCCTTCCTTGCGCAGGATCGAATAGGCCGCCACGATGTGAAAATAGAACTGCGGCACCGACCAATCGCGCACATAGCCGATCGTGGTCAAATCGAAGATCATGCCGTTCGGCAGGGCGAGCTCGAGCGCGGCGTCGTCCGCGGCAAACTCCAGCTTTTCCCATTCGTCGAGCTGTTCCAGCGTCGATCCAATGCGGATGATCGCTTCGTCGATGGTGGCCGGATCGTCCTCGCGCGAAATAAAGGTGACGCCCGCCACCCGCTCAACCGCTTCGCCCACCATGTTGCACAGGAAGCGGACCTGCGTCGCGAGCGGGTGCATGTCGTCCACCAATCGCGCTTGCAAGAGCTCGTCACCGCGCGGATCAGCGGCGGCTTTGGCGAGTAGGCCCTTAAGTGTGCCAAGCATATGGCGCTGGGTTGGGACGAGCAGATCTTTGGCGTTCATGAGGGGTCTCCCAATATCGTTGTTAGGCCGAGATAGTATTCCAGTTGCAAGTTGCAACGTATTTTTACGCAGGTCTGGCGCGATCAATTCAGCGTTCAGGGAGGGCGTGCTAGCGACGCACCAGACGAGAATGAGAGGAGCTTTTGATGTCTATCAGCTTGAGCTTTTTAGGGCCGCTCGCCCTTGCGTCCAGCCCGGCCGAGGCGCCCCCTGAACCGGACGCGATCTCTCGCCGCTTTGCCAAAGTGAAGGTGACTTCGGGCGCGTGCGCGCTTTTGGGCTACGATGTCGATTTCGATCAGCTCGCGATCCGCACCTCGGAGACGCGCGCGCAGCTTGTCACCGCTGGCGACGACCCCGAGGTTGCCGGCGAGCGCATGCTACGTGATCTTAGAAGGGAGCAGGGGCGCTTTAAGCGGACCTTCGGCGATTTCCTACACGAGACCGCGATATGGCCCGGAGCGTTACTGCGCACTCACGACCGTTCCTCGCGCGGGTTCCAGTTCTTCTACACCGACCGATGCGACGACCTGGCTCAATCGAGTGAAGCGAGCGATCTTATCAGCGAACTTGATGAGAGGCTTTCGAGCGCCGATCTCGGCCGCCGGATTGCGGCGGTTTTGATCGAGCCATCCCCTGAACGGAAGCGCTAATCCCTGATAAACGCTCGCAAGGCGTCGATCCGATCTGCCTCGTGCACGGGCTTGTCCCACCGGATGCGGTGGATGCGGGGAAAGCGCATGGCGAGGCCCGATTTATGGCGTTTGGAGGTGTGGACGCTGTCGAACGCGACTTCGAACACCAAAGTCCGCTCCACTTCGCGCACCGGGCCGAACCGGTTGAGCGTGGTCTGGCGCACCAGCTTGTCGAGTTTTTTGAGTTCGGCGTCGGTGAAACCGGAATAGGCTTTGCCAACGGGTAAAAGCTCGGCGCCCTGATCGGGATCGCCATCCCAGCACCCGAACGTGTAATCCGAATAGAAACTGGAGCGCTTCCCGCTTCCGCGCTGCGCGTACATCAGCACGCAGTCGATCAGCAGCGGATCGCGTTTCCATTTGTACCACAGCCCGACCTTGCGGCCCGGGATATACGCGCTGTCGCGCCGCTTGAGCATCAGCCCCTCGATCGCGTCATCGCGCGCGCCCTCGCGGATCTGCGCGAGGTGCTCGAAGTCTGTCGCCTCCACTAAAGCGGAGATATCGAAATGCGAAGTGGGCAGGCGGGGCATCAGCGCTTCAAGCCGTTTGCGCCGCGCCTCCCAAGTCTGCTCGCGCAGGTCGTCGCCTTCGAGGATCAGGCAATCGTAGAGCCGCACAAAGGCGGGGCTCTCGGCCAGCATCTTTTTCGACACCGTTTTGCGACCGAGCCTTTGCTGAAGCGCGTTGAAACTCGCTGCGCCGCCCGCTTCACCCCCTTGGGCGCTGCCGCGAACCAGCAATTCGCCATCCAGCACCGCGTTCATCGGCAACACGTCGAGCATTTCAGGAAATGTCGCCGATATATCGTCGCCCGATCGTGAGTAGAGCCGCGTTTCGCTCACACCTTCGGAATTCGTCACGCGCACCAATTGCACGCGGATGCCGTCCCACTTCCATTCAGCGGCGTAGTCCTTGAGATCGACGACAGCGTCTTCGAGCGGGTGCGCGAGCATGAAGGGGCGAAACAGCGGACGGCCTGATACATCAGGCGGCGGCGCGCCCTTGGCCGCCCAGTCGAACAGTTCGGTGTAGGGCGCATCAAGCGCGTGCCAGTATTCCTCGACATCCTCGACATCGACTTCAAAGGCTTGGGCAAAGGCTGTCTTAGCGAGCCGCGCCGACACGCCGATGCGCATTCCTCCGGTCGCCAATTTGATCAGCGCGTATCGTCCGCTGGAATCGAGCCCGTCGAGCAGGCCGGGCAAGACTGTGGGCGCGGTCGCTCGGGTAAGGCCCGAAAGGGTCGCCACCGTTTCATCAAGACCGGGCGCTTCGGCGGGCGCGCCGCCCGCGGGTTCGGGCCAAAGCAGGCTCGCGGTTTCCGCCGTGTCGCCCACGAAATCCCGGCTCAGCGTCCAGAGAACGGGATCCACCCTCTCCATCAGCAGGTTTCGGACGGTCGAACTTTTGACCGCCGGAAAGTCGAGCTCACCGGTCAGCGCCGCCATCGCCCAGCCGCGATCAGGGTCTGGGGTTTCACGCAAATAGGCGCCCAGGAGCGCCAGTTTCCGGTTGCGGCTGGTGGTGTAAACCAACGCGTCGAGCAGAGCGGCAAAGCGATTCACGCAGCGGCGCTCCAAAACCCTTGCGCCGGGCCGCGATCAAGGCGAGAGATAGCGACGCATTTTCCGAAGATCCCGGGCGGATTCGTGCCCCTCACTGGAGACCCTCTCTTATGAAGACCACCCTCTTTGCCGTCGCCATGATTGCTCTTGGCGCGACCGCGCCCGCTTTGGCGCAAGACGCCGCCGCGGCTATGCCGACCCTTGAGGCGCCAGCGGCCGAGGCTCCGGCTGCCGAAGCGGCCGCCGAAAAGCTGACGATCGACAACTCGATCGAAGAGCTGATGGGCACCGAGGCCACTTCGGCGATCCTGCTCAAGCACATTCCCGGCCTCAACGAGCACCCCGCCTACGACCAGTTCAAGGGCATGAGCCTGATCGAGCTTCAACCGTGGTCGGCTGGCGCGGTGACCGATGAGATCATCGCGGCTGTCACGGCGGATCTCGAAGCGCTCGCGTAAGTCCTTTTTTCGGGGGTGGGGGTGGCTAGTCATCCTCATCTTCCCGACCCACCAGCGCAAGCGCTCTCGCTTTGCGCTGGCTTAGCTCGCACCAGCGCAGAAGCGCTTCTTCGCGGCCATGAGTGATCCACGTTTCCTGCGGGTTCACTTCGCCAATGGTTTGCGTCAGCTCGTCCCAATCGGCGTGGTCGGAAATCACCAGCGGCAGCTCCACGCCCCTCTGGCGAGCCCGCTGCCGCACCCGCATCCAGCCGGACGCCATCGCGGTGATCGGGCTGGGCAACCGGCGCGACCAGCGATCGTTCAATGCGGAAGGCGGCGCGATGATGATCGCCCCGCGCATCTCTTCTTTGGTGTGATCGGCGACCAGCCGCAAATCCCCCAGAGGCACGCCGTGTTCTTCGTAGAGACGGCACATCTTCTCCATCGCGCCGTGCAGATAGATCGGGTCGTGATGGCCAGCGGCGCGCAGTTCCGCGATCACGCGCTGCGCCTTGCCGAGCGCGTAGGCGCCCACCAGCACGCATTGATCGGGGTGCTCGCGCAAAGCGGTGAGCAGCTTGGCCATCTCGTCAGCGATGGGCGGGTGGACAAACACGGGCAAGCCAAAGGTCGCCTCGGTGATGAAAATGTCGCAAGGCGCAACTTGGAACGGCGCGCAGGTGGGATCAGGGCGACGCTTGTAATCGCCGGTTATGATGACGCGTTCGCCCGCGTGCTCCAGCAGGATTTGCGCGCTGCCCAGAACATGTCCGGCTGGGATATAGGTCGCGTCGACCCCGCCTTGCAGCTGGATGGTTTCGCCAAACTGCACCGGCACCGCGCCCTCGCGCGTGTTGTAGCGCAGCTCCATGATCGCCAGCGTTTCCGGCGTCGCCACGGTTTCGCCATGCCCACCGCGCGCGTGATCGGCGTGACCGTGAGTCACCAGCGCGCGATCCACCGCACGGCCCGGATCGACCCAGCAATCCGCCGGGACAATATGCACGCCCCAAGGTTCGGGGCGGATCCAGGAAAAGGGCGCGCTCACTGGGACTTAAACCCCAATCATCGCGCGCCCGTTCCCGAAATCTGCGACGAGCTTACTCGCCCGCGTCCATCACCGCCGGCGCCGAGGGTTGGACGCTTTCGGCCTTGGTCCGATACTTCTCGAACCACTTGATCACGCTGTCGGTGCGCGCGGCCTGCTGGCTGGGGGATTGCGTGAGGTTGTTGTGGCTCGAATCCGGCGTGATCACGAGCGCGGTGTCAACGCCCAGCAGCTTGAGCGCGCCGTAGAACTGCTCGGCCTCGCTGCGCGGCGTGCGATAGTCTTGCGCGCCCACCAGAACGAGCGTCGGCGTTGTGATGTTGGCGGCGGCGGCGAGAGGCGAACGCGCCCAGTATTGCTCGGGCTGCTCCCAAGGCTGCGCGCCCATCCAGTAGCGCCCGAAATAGGCGTAAGCGTCCGCCATCAGCGCCATGGTCGTCCAGTTGATCACCGGCTTGTGCGAGGCGGCCGCTTTGAAGCGATTGGTCTGGCCCACGACCCACGCGGTGAGGATGCCGCCACCCGATCCACCGGTGACAAACAGGTTGTCCGGGTCCGCGTATCCCCCGGCGATGGCCGCATCGACCGCCGCCATCAGTTCGGCTTGGTTGCTGATCGGGTAGTTATCTTCGATCCGATCGGCGAACGCCTCGCCATAGCCGGTTGAGCCGCCGGGATTGGTGAAGAGCACCGCGTATCCGGCCGCCCCGTAGAGCTGGTAATCAGCCGAGAATTCCGGACCATAGGCGGCGTAGGGCCCGCCGTGCATTTCGAGGATGGTCGGCACTGTGTCGCCTTCCTCATAGCCGGGCGGAAGCATGATCCACGCGGGGATCTTCACGCCATCGGCGGCGGTCACATCCAGCGCGCGCGTTTGGCCCAATTCCTTG
>JBCCKJ010000060.1:0-10444 GCA_039027455.1 Pseudomonadota bacterium
CAATCCAGACAAAGAGACGCGCGAAACCGGAAGTCTTGGCTTTAGACATTGCAACCTGTGAACACTTGAGGAATGGACAGCGCGATGAACACACGCCTGCATTCCCCTATCGCCGCATTCGCTTTGGTGCCAGCCCTCGCCGCGCTTTGTGCGTGCGGAGCGCCCAGCGCTCAACCACCCGCGCCGCTGACCGACACCGCGCTCGCCGCTGTCACCGACGAAGCGGGCGCGCCTCGCGAAGAATTGGCCCGCGAAGTGGATGACCTGTTCTCCAAAGAGAATATCGGCGAAACGCGCGCGGTGCTGGTCCTAAAGGACGGCAAGATCGCTGCGGAACGCTATGGCGAAGGGTACGACGCCGAGACGCGCTTTATCAGCTGGTCGATGGCGAAGACGATCACCTCGGTGCTGGTCGGCATGCTGATCGCGGACGGCCGCCTCAGCCTTGATGAGCCCGCGCCCGTCAAGGAATGGCAACGACCGGGCGATCCGCGCGCCGAGATCACGCTGCGCCATTTGCTGCAAATGCGCGCCGGGCTAGACCACACCGAAGCGGGCGATCCGCCCTATGACAGCTCCGAAGTGCGCATGCTGTTTCTGGACGGGCGCGACGATATGGCCGCATTTGCCAAAGAGCAGCCGCTGGAGGCCGAACCGGGCGAGAAATTTGAGTATTCCTCCAACACCACAGTGATCCTCGCCGATATCGTTGCACGCGCTTTGACCGATAGCGACGACCCCGAAGCGCGGCGCGCCGCAGTCGCCGATTTTATGCAGCAACGCCTGTTCGGCCCGCTCGGCATGGAGTCGATGGTGCCGGAGTTTGACGCCTCGGGCACGCTGATCGGCGGCAGCCTGATGCACGCCACGGCCCGCGACTGGGGCAAGTTCGGCGAATTCCTGCGCGCCGGGGGCCTTGCGCCCGATAGCGAGCAATTGGTGCCCAGCCGGTGGGTGGAGGCCATGGTCACATCGAGCCCGACCGCGCGGCAATACGGGTTCCAAATCTGGATGAACCGCCCACGCGGCCCGGCTAGCGATGGTCCCGGCCCCCGCTATTTCTCGGACCGCGCACCCGATAGCCTGTTCATGCTGATCGGCCATATGGGCCAGTATGTCTTCGTTTCGGAAGATCAGGATCTCACCATGGTGCGCCTTGGCCATTCGGATAGCGAACAGCGCGTGCGCATGCTCGAAGAAGCGGCGGATGTCGTCGCTCTCTATCCCAGCAAGACCGCCAGCTAGAGCGCGAACGTCCCCTCGACGACGGTCACGCAGGGTCCGCCTAGCCACACTCTATCGCCATCCAACCGACAGGTCAGGTAACCACCGCGCGCGCTGGCCTGATAGGCGGAGAAGCTGTCGCGGCCCAACCGTTCCGTCCAGAACGGGGTGAGCACAGCGTGCGCTCCACCAGTGACGGGGTCTTCGTCGATCCCATGAGCGGGCACAAAGACGCGGCTGACCACATCGGTCTCGCTTCCCGGCGCGGTGCAAACGAAGAGGTGGTCGCCCAAATAGGCCAGTTTGCGAAAATCGGGATCGAGCGCGCGGATAGTGGCTTCGTCGTCATAGAGAAACAGATTGTAGCCCAGCGGACTGCGCCAGACTTCGCGAGGCGCCGCGCCGATGCAGACCGCCGCCTCTTCGAAGTCGGACTTATCCGTTGCGATGGCGGGAAGGGCGACTTCGTATCCTTCGTCCATTCGGCGCACTTCAAGCACGCCGGATTGACGCGTGCGAAAGGTGACGCGCGGCGCTTCGACATATTCGGGGCTATGCGCCAACAGCGCGTGGCCGCTTGCGAGAGTGGCGTGCCCGCACAGGCGGATTTCATTGGTCGGCGTGAACCAGCGCAATTCCCAATCGGCCTCGCCCGTCCCGTCGCGCACCAGAAAAGCGGTCTCGGCGAAATTGTTCTCCGCGCCGATCCGCACAAGCGTTTCGTCGGGAAGCCATTCGTCCAGAATCATCACCGCCGCTTGGTTGCCACCGAACGGCGCCGCGCTGAACGCGTCGACGTGCCAATAGGGGATGCGCCTCACGGATAGAGCAGGCTGTCGGACCATGACACCTCACCGCTTTCGCGGGTAAAGACGCGCCGGTCGTGCAGACGGTTGTCGCGATCCATCCAGAATTCGATCCGGCGCGGTGAAAGCGTGAACCCGGTCCAGTGGCTCGGGCGCGGCACTTCGCCCGCCCCCTCGTACTCGGCCCAAAGGGCTTCAACGCGGTCGAGATAGGTCTGGCGCACGGGAAGCGGGCGTGATTGGTCGCTCGCCGCCGAACCAACCTGACTTTTGTAGGGGCGCGAATGGAAATAGGCGTCGGCGCGCTCGGGCGAGACCTCGGTCAGCTCACCTTCCACGCGGATTTGTCGGCGCAGGCTCTTCCAGTGAAACAGGATCGAGGCCTGCTGGTTCTCCGCCAGATCGGTCCCTTTGCGGCTGCCCATATTGGTGAAGAAGGTGAAGCCTCCGCCGACCACTCCATAATCCGCGCCTTCATGAATGCCGTGCCCTTTGAGCAGAACCATACGCACCGACGGGGCGGCGCTTGCGTTCGCGGTGGCGAGCGCCATGGCGTTCGGATCGTTGATCTCGCTCGCGTGCGCTTCGGCAAACCACGCGTCGAACAGCGCGAAGGGTTCAGCTCCCGACGGGATCTGACTGTCCGCCAACTGCGCTTCGTTGAGGCTTTCGGGTTGGGTCATCTGTTGGCTCTTTCCTAGAATCGCCGCCGCATATGGAACCAACCGCCACGCGACACCAGTGCGCACAGTTCAAGAGTGCGCAAAGATTGCACGAAACGCATCGCACGCTTGCGCGCCACAAATCAGAAGAATACAATCTACGCATGGACAACGCCATCATCCTAGCCGGACTCCTATCCCTGATAGGTGGGCCGATCCTTTTTGGTTGGTTCGCATGGCGCTTGTTCAAGCGTGGATGCCGCGATCATCTTTGGATACTCGCCGAGGCGCACAAAGCATCGTTCTTCATCACATTTGTGCTCCTCCTTAACGGACTAGGCCGTTTGTTAAGCGATGGAATAACCCCTGACACTGTCTACTGGCTAGGTCTCGCAGCCATCGCTCTTCCCATTCCCTACGCCTTTTATATCACCGGACGCTGCGCCGGTATCTGGCAGCGGTCGCGGCGGAGCCCTCTGCCAAACCAAAGTGACTGACTGATAAGGCAACACACGCTTGCGCGCCCACGCTGTCTCACCTAGCTAACACGCTATGGCTGATCCTTACCGCACTCTTGGCGTCGCGCGCACCGCGTCGGAAAAAGACATCAAGAGCGCCTATCGCAAGCTCGCGAAGGAGCTACATCCCGATCGCAACAAAGACAATCCCAAGGCCGCCGAGCGTTTTTCGGATGTGACCAAGGCCTACGATCTGCTGTCCGATAAAGACACGCGCGCGCAATTCGATCGCGGGGAAATCGACCATGAAGGCAATCCGCTGAACCCCTTTGCCGGGATGGGAGGCGCGGGCGGATTTGGGCGCGGCGCGGGCGCCGGAGGCTTTGGAGGGAGTCGATCGAGCGGCGGTTTCCGTGATCCCGAGTTTGGCGGCTTCGGCGCCGACGATATGGATCTGGGCGATCTTTTTGAAGGTCTGTTTGGTGGCGGAAAGCCGCGTGGGGGCGCGCAAAGCGCCGGACGCCGGGGCTTTGGCGCACGCGGGGCACCTCCCCCTCCCAAAAAGCGCGGCGCGGATATTCAATACAGACTGGCCGTTCCCTTTGTCGAAGCGGCTGTGGGGCGAAGCCAACGCATCACCTTGTCCGATGGCAAGACCATCAACCTTAAGCTTCCCGGCGGCGTCGACGACGGCACGCAAATGCGGCTGAAAGGCAAAGGCCACGCTGGCCCTGGTGGCGACGGCGACGGCATTGTCCTTGTAGAGATTGGTCCGCATCCCTTTTTCCGGCGCGAAGGCGATCATGTCCGCATGGACCTTCCGATCACGCTCGACGAAGCGCTGCGCGGTGGGCAAGTGAAATGCCCCACGGTCGATGGTCCTGTTATGCTCACCATCAAGCCCGGCACCCACGGCGGCACGGTCATGCGCTTGGCGGGCAAAGGCTGGACCAAAGCGGGATCGTCGGGCGAGAAGCCTGCGCGCGGCGACCAACTCGTCACACTGGAAATTCAACTGCCCGACGATCTGGAAGACCTTGATAAGCGGCTGGATGGTTGGAGCGATCCGGGCAGCCCGCGCGAGAAAATGGGGCTGTGAAACACGGCCTTGCCCCGGTTGGCCCAAGCTGCGGGCGGGTGTAAGAACCGCCCATGGGCAAGCCCGGCCAGATTAAAGCAGGGGCCGAATTCCGGACCAAGGCGCACGGCGCTGGGACGCCTCACGCGCCTGGACCGGATACGGAGATTCCTTCGCTTTCGCCTGAGGCGCGGCGACGCGCGCACAGCACAAGTCCGGCTCCAGCGGATAAAGCAAGCTTGTCTGTCGAGGCCAGTTGGCGCGAACGCTGTGCCCAAGCCATCCGGCCGGGCTCACGCGCTTTTGAGGTGCTCCGTCGCACCGTTACCGGCACCTACAATGACGGCTTTATCCACGCGGGTAACCTCGCCTATTTGTCGATGCTCTCGATCTTTCCGTTCTTCATTCTGGCCGACGCGCTCTTCCAACTGCTCGGAGAGTTGGAAGAACGCCGCATGATCATTGAAACCGTGGTGCAAGCGATGCCGCCCACGGTGCAAAGCGTGATCGCGCCAACCGCGGAAAACGTGGTCGAAGCGCGCAGCGGCTGGCTCCTTTGGGTCGGCGCGGCTGTGGGTTTGTGGTCGGTTTCCAGTCTGATCGAAACGATCCGCGATGTATTGCGGCGCGCCTATGGGACGACGGCTGCGTTGCCTTTTTGGCGGTATCGGCTGGCTTCGGCTGGGCTGATTATCGGCGCGGTCATACTGCTGCTGTTTTCGCTGTTCGCGCAGGTAGCAATCGGGACGGCGCAACAATTCATACTCGCGCGTCTGCCGCAATTGGGCGAAGTGGTCGGCACCATGGGCACCTCGCGCATCGTCCCGGCTTTTGGCCTTTACGCCTCGCTTTATCTCCTGTTCTGGTCGCTGACGCCGAAAGAGTACAGCTTGCGGCGATACCCCAAATGGCCCGGTGCCTTGTTCACCGCACTATGGTGGCTGGCCGTGACCACCGCGATGCCGCCCGTACTCCGAACCTTTTTCAGCTACGATCTGGTCTATGGCAGCTTGGCCGGGATCATGATCGCGCTGTTCTTTTTCTGGCTCGTCGGGCTTGGTGTCGTTATCGGAGCCGAATTGAACGCGGCGCTCGCGGAGCCCGAAACAGGCCCCGAGGACGAAGAGATCGACGCGCAAGAATATAAGAAGGAGGACGCCGCATGAGCGGTTTGATGGAAGGCAAACGCGGGCTGATCATGGGTTTGGCGAACGACAAGTCGCTGGCTTGGGGCATCGCGAAACAGCTCGCGGCGCAGGGCGCGGAGCTCGCCTTTTCTTACCAAGGGGACGCGCTAGCCAAGCGGGTCAAACCCCTTGCCGAACAATTGGGAAGCGATTTCACCTTTGAATGCGACGTGTCGGATATGGCGTCGCTCGACGCGGCGTTTGCGACGTTGAAAGAGCGCTGGGACACGCTCGATTTTATCGTCCATGCCATCGGCTTTTCCGACAAGAACGAATTGCGCGGCAAGTATGTCGACACCAGCCTCGAGAACTTCCTGATGACGATGAACATCTCGGCCTATTCGCTGGTCGCGGTGTCGCAACGCGCCGCGGCGATGATGCCCGAAAGCGGCGGGTCGATCCTGACGCTGACCTATTACGGGGCGGAGAAGGTGATGCCGCATTACAACGTGATGGGTGTGGCCAAGGCCGCGCTTGAAACGAGCGTGCGCTACCTTGCCAACGATCTCGGGCCACAGAACATTCGTGTGAACGCGATTAGCGCAGGGCCTGTGAAAACGCTCGCCGCCAGCGGCATTGGCGATTTCCGTTACATCCTCAAATGGAACGAGTTGAACACGCCCCTTCGGCGGACGATCACGATCGACGATGTCGGCGGATCGGGACTGTACTTCCTGTCGGACCTCTCTTCCGGCGTGACCGGCGAAGTGCACCATGTCGACGCGGGCTATCACACGGTCGGCATGAAACAGGTCGACGCGCCCGATATCGCGCTCGAGAAATAGGCAAGCCAGAACCTCAATGAAAACCATACTCATCACCGGGAGCGCCGGATTTATCGGCTACCATTTGTCGCAAGCGCTGCTTGCGCAAAGCTTTCGCGTGCTCGGCTACGATGGGATGACTGACTATTACGACGTCGATCTCAAGCGGCGTCGGCACGAATTGCTCAAGGCGCACGAGAACTTCCAAGCGCGCGAAGCAATGCTGGAAGATGTGGAGGCGCTGAGCCGCTTTGCCAGCGAGGGGAAACCCGACGTGATCGTGCATTTGGCCGCGCAAGCGGGCGTGCGATACAGCCTGGAGAATCCGCGCGCTTATCTCGATTCCAACCTCGTCGGATCGTTCAACGTGCTCGAATGCGCGCGCGAACTTGGCGTCGATCATCTGCTGATGGCCTCAACCAGTTCGGTCTACGGGGCGAGCGAAGACATGCCTTTTAGTGAACGGCAAAAGGTCGACGCGCCGCTTACCTTCTACGCCGCCACCAAAAAGGCCAACGAAGCGATGGCGCATTCCTACGCTCATTTGTGGAACCTGCCGACCACGATGTTCCGCTTCTTCACGGTCTATGGCCCATGGGGTCGGCCCGATATGGCGCTGTTCAAGTTCACGCGCGGTATTCTCGAAGGCACGCCGATCGATATTTACAATCAGGGCGATATGTATCGCGACTTCACCTATGTGAGCGATCTTGTTCGCGGCCTGTGCCTGCTGATCGATACACCTCCCGTCCGGCCCGATCGCGCGGACGACATTGCGTCGAACGATAGCCTATCGCCGGTCGCCCCATGGCGCGTCGTCAACATCGGCAATTCCGACAAGGTTCGCCTGATGGACTTCGTGACCGCGCTCGAAGAGGAGTGCGGGCGCGAAGCCATCAAGAACTTCATGCCGATGCAAAAAGGCGATGTCCCGGCGACCTGGGCCGATGCGACTCTCCTGAAAGACCTGACCGGCTACGCGCCGCAAACCGGGGTGCGCGAAGGCATTCGTCACTTTGTGGCGTGGTATCGCGACTATTACGGGGTGTAGTGTTGCCTGGCCTATGAACCCGAACCGCCCTCTTCCACGGGCTCCAGCGTCGGTCCGACAGCCGGATTGACCGAGGGCTGCGCTGGTGCTTCGCCCGGAGGCGGAGGTGCTCTGTCAACGAGAGTGTCCGCTGTTGGCGGAGTATCGGTAGCGACCACGACCGGGCTTTGCGCGGTTTCGCCGGGCAAGGGTGCGTCACGCTCTTGCTCCAATCGGTTGAGGTATTCGCGCTCGATTTGCTCCACACGCTCTTGCTCTTCGGCGGCTTCCATATCGATCGTGGAAAGGCGTTCTTGACGCGCCTGCTCGATCAACTGCGCAAAGCGCACGCGTGAGCTTTTTTCTTTGTCCTGATAAGCGGCGTCAATCATTCGCTGTGTGCAGCCAACCGACCCGCCTGCACCCGCCGGATCGCATGACATGATGCCGAACGCGCCCGCGTAGCGAAACTTTTCCACTTGCCGCGATCGCGAGACGTTGGCGGGATTGTCGCTGGTGCGCAGATTGCTGGGAATGCGATAACGCTCGGCCTCGACCAGGATCTCACACACGACGATTTCGTTGTCTTGCGCCTCGGGGCACTCATCTTCGCTGTAAGCGATCACCATGTTGATGCGTTCGCCACCCTCGTTCTGGCCCCCGTTCTGAGCCGCGTCCTGCGCCGCCGCTGGCGAGCTAGCCAAAAGCGCGCTGGCAAGCAGCGTCCCGGCAAAGGCGAAGGCGGTTTTGGGTGCGATCATGGGTCCTGTCCGATCCTCTTGGCGCGCGCTCACGGTTCGGGCGGGCGCACTTTCCTGATTGCCCCCTACATGAACGTCGCTGAACCGCCTGTGAAGCCCGTTTTCAGCCATGCGCGACCCAAAGTGATGGTAATCAGATGCGCTCGCTCACCTTGATCGCGACCTTGCAACCCAAGCGGATGGCGCCCGCCAGCAAAGGATAGCCGGGCGCCTTTTCCGCGTCGTTCGCCAGCGCCGCGTCGCGGTGCTCGCGTTCTTCATCGCGAAACCGCTCAATCATATCAGCCAATTCGGGGTCTGCGCCGCTTTCCTTCAGCTTGTCGAGCTGGTCGGTGTAGTGGCGATCGATCTCTTCCTCGACCGCGGCGGTGCAGGCCATCGCCGCTTCGGGACCGAGCAGCGCCGTGCCCGCGCCCAAGGCGTACCCCGCCGCCGACCAAAACGGATGCAACGCGGTCGGACGCACCCTGCGTCGCGCCATGAGCGCGTCGAATTCCTCGCGGTGAACCTTTTCATCTTCGGCCATATGGCGAATTTCCGCCGAATGCGGGCCGCGATCGCCCATCACAGCCAATTGGCCTTCGTAAATGCGCGTCGCGCCAAACTCTCCGGCTTGGTCGACCCGGATCATGCGGTGGATGTCTTCGCGTTTCATATCGCTGCCTGCTTTTGTCGTCCCACTGTTAGAGCCAAGATGGCGATTGCTCCCAGCGCTGAAAAGAGAAAATTGAAGCCCGCCAGCGAGATTCCAAACAAGCTCCACGGCGCTTCGTCGCAGCGTACGAGCGGAACCAGCGTCGGGTTCATGACGTCCATCTCATAATCGATCACCGCGCAGCCGGTGATACCTTCCCACCAATCGTATTCAACGCCCGCGTGAAACCCGCCGATCAGACCGGAGATAAGGATCGCGAGCGCCGCCAGCGCGGTCCAAAAGCGCGGAAGAGGCGCGACATAGGCCAGGCCCACAAGGCCCAAAGCAGCGAAATGCGGCCAGCGCTGCCACCAGCACATTTCGCAGGGAAACAGCCCGAACACATATTGGGAGATGTAGGCCCCAACCAGAAGCCCGCCCGAAAGAGCGAGCGCCAGTAGGCGCGCCAAAGCGAACCGTGTCATGCGCGCTTACCTAAAGCGATCAGTCGAGCAGCGCCACCGAGCTCTTGGTGGTGCGGCGCAGAGTCTCAAGCGCGTAATGCAGCTGAAAGTCCTCGATTCCTTGCTCTTCGAGCTCCTCGGCGGTCAGCTGAAAGCGCGGATCGTCGATCTTGTCCGCCTCGAGCTCTTCATCCTGAAGGCCCAATTCGTTGACCAAATGGCCGCGCAAATCGCTCTCACGGGTCTGATACTTCGCGCGCAGCGCCAGATCAGGATCGGACAATTGCGGCACTTTGATGTCGGGGTTGATCCCGCCTTCCTGCACCGATTTGCCCGACGGCGTGTAGTAACGCGCGGTCGTCAACTTCAGAGCGGCGTCACGGCCAAGCGGCAGGAGCGACTGAACCGACCCTTTGCCAAAGCTGCGCTCGCCCATGATCAGCGCGCGGCGATGGTCCTGCAAGGCACCAGCTACAATCTCGGAAGCAGAAGCCGAGCCCGCGTCGATCAGGACGATGACGGGCACGCCTTCCGCCATGTCGCCGCGAAACACCTCTTCCGCGTCGTACAAAAGCGTTTCGCCGCGAGCGCGACCGCGCTGCGAGACGATGCGCCCTTTCGACAGGAACAGATCTGACAGCGCCACCGCTTCGTCCAAGCTGCCACCGGGGTTCGAACGCAGATCCAGCACCAGCCCGCTCATCCGGCCGGTCGCTTCTTCCTGCATCGCGCGCCACGCGTTGAAAACATCGGCGCCCACATCAGCGGAAAACTCGTTGACCATGATGTGCCCGATATTGCCGGGCATCAACTCGTGCGTCACCGGCTCCAGCTCGATCACGCCGCGCGTCACATCCACGTCAAACGGTTCGTCGCGACCGGGACGGAACACCGTCAACTGGATCGAGGTGCCCGCTTCGCCGCGCATTCGCGCCACCGCGTCGTCGAGATCGCCGCCATAGATCAGATCGCCATCCAGATGGGTGATGTAATCGCCCGCCTTCAGGCCTGCTTCGTCGGCGGGTGATCCACGGAAAGGCGCGATAATTTTGACCGCGCCATCGTCCTGAACAACCGAAAGGCCAAGACCGGAATAATTGCCATCGATCATGGTTTCGAGGCGCTGCAGATCGCTGCCATCAAGAAAACCCGAATGCGGATCGAGCGACGATAGCATGCCGTCAATCGCCCCGCGCACAAGCTGTTCGTCGCTCACATCTTCGACGTAGCTGGCCTTGATCCGCTGATAGGTCGCGAACAGTTTGGAAAATTCCGGCCCGGCCTTGGCGTCCGATTGGGCAAACACCGATCCGGTTGTGGCCAGAGCGGCACCGGCGGCGACGAGCGCTGTGTTGCGCACAAGAGCTGGAATTTTC
>JBCCKJ010000061.1:0-10403 GCA_039027455.1 Pseudomonadota bacterium
CTCACGCCGCAGGTATGAAGTGAGAGTTTGCGCCACCACGGTTGGCTGCTCAAAAATCTCCTTCTGCATGAAGTGGCGGAAATTGCCCTTCTCCACCGCTGCCGCTGATGCACCCGACGCTTGAACCGGCCGTTCAACGGGCTGCCCGCTCAAATCGTAAATCTGCGCGCTCTGTTGCCGCACAACCACCCAATCACCCTCCTCGAGGTAGGTGATGCGCTGGGTCAGCGGGGCCAGAGCCAAAGCGTCAGACCCGAGGAACATTTCGTCCTCGCCATGACCAACAACAAGCGGCGAGCCGAGCCGCGCGCCGATCAGAAGGTCGGGGTGAGCGCGAAAGGTGATGGCGAGGGCAAACGCTCCCCGCAGGCGCGGTAATATGGCGCGAACAGCGTCTTCCGGGGAGAGGCCTGCCTCAATCCGGCTGGATATGAGATGCGCGACGACTTCGCTATCGGTCTCGCTCTCAAATTGACGCCCTTCGGCGGCTAATTCTGAGCGCAGATCCTTGAAATTCTCGATGATGCCGTTGTGCACAATAGCAACTTCGTCGGTCGCGTGCGGGTGAGCGTTCTTGGCGGTTGGTGCGCCATGCGTGGCCCAGCGTGTGTGAGCAATGCCGATGACACCGTTGGTGGGATCGCGATGAAGCAGCTCGACCAGGTTGCCCAGTTTTCCTTCGGCGCGGCGACGCACAAGCGCGCCTTGATCGATGATGCACACGCCAGCGCTGTCGTAACCGCGATACTCCATCCGGCGCAGGGCGTCGACGAGGCGGTCGGCCACGTGAGTCTCGCTCACTATCCCGATAATGCCGCACATGGGTGGGAAATCTCCTAATGCTTTCGCCGCGCCCTAGGCTTTGGCCGATGAACGACGGCTTGAGCGGAGCGCGACGCCCGCGTCACACGAACCTACGCGCCGCGTCAATACGGGCCGCGCCGATCAACGCAAGGTGCAGAAGATCACCTCCGTTGAGCGCAGGTCGCGGTTAGACGAGTTGACGCTGAATCTCGGCAGCGAGTTCGCGGCGCTCCACAGCGCCCAAACGCTCTGCCACTGAGTATTTATCGCCTTCATCGATCGTCCGGCGCAAAATCACCTCGGCGACGAGGCCGACCGAGATCATCTGGCCGCCAAACAGGACCAAGAGCATTCCCAGCATCAGAAGGGGACGAGAGCCGATCGGGCCAGCGCCAATCAGCCAAAGAACGCTTAGGTACGCAAGGATAGCAACGCCGAGCCCCGAAAGCACTAAGCCACCGCCTCCGAACAAATGAAGCGGACGCGCGGCGTAACGCGTGGTGAGCCAGACCGTCATCAGATCAAGCGCACCCTTAACCAACCGCTTGGCCCCGAACTTGGAAACGCCAAAACGACGCGCGCGATGCTGAACCGGGATTTGACCTACGCGAAAACCGCGAGCGTGAAGCAAAGCCGGCACAAAGCGGTGCAGTTCGCCATACATCTCCAGTTCGCTCAACACCTCGCGTCGATAGGCTTTGAAGCCGCAATTGTGATCGTTGATTTCAAGGCCAAAGGCCTTGTTCACCGCGCCATTGAACAGTTTGGAGGGAAGCGTCTTATCCAAGGGATCGTTGCGGACCTGCTTCCAGCCCGTGACGCAGTCATGGCCTTCATTCAAAGCGCTTAGAAAATTGCCGATCTCGCACGGATTGTCCTGCAAATCCGCATCCATGCTGAAGACGATATCACCCGTCGCTTCACGGAACCCGGCGGAGAGAGCCGCCGACTTTCCGAAGTTCCGGCGGAAGCGGATCAAGGAAATCCGCTCATCGGAAGCGGCGAGACGTTTGATAATCTGGTCGCCCCCATCGTCGCTCCCGTCGTCAACAAAAACAAACTCAATGCTCTGCTCCAAACGCGCACATTCCTCACGGATTTCATCGTAAAGGATTTCAAGGCTTTCGCATTCGTTGAAAAACGGGATCACGAAGGTGCAATCCACGTTGGCGCCAGCTACCGGATCTATTGAGCTTGCAAAGGACATAAAACGGCATTTCCCCTGAATGGTCTTTCCGGGGAGCTACGGTCGAAAAGGAAAGATACTGTTAATGCTGTTTGGTAAGGCTTTACCCTGATGACCTTTTCGATCGCGCTGACGGTAATCATCGCGGGGCTTGCGATGGCGGCGGGTTGGCTCGCGTTCCACGGTCGCGGGTTGGCTCAAGGCGCAGTGGCAGCGGCTCTGGTCTGCTCTTTGTGTATCAACCTGCTCGTGACGGCTCTGATTGGGGCTATCGCGGGCGCGTTCGGCCTTTCTTTCCCATCCTATTTGCTTGTTGGGGTGTCGATTGCGACCGCGATGGTCGCAGGCTTAGCCCGCAAGGAAACGTGGCCGTCCTTTCGCATGGACTGGCCGGAATGGCAGGGCCTGATAGTAGGCCTTGTCCTTGTCGCGTATGGCCTGTTCTCCATAACCACCGCGATTAACGAGACCTCGGATGGAACTCTTCAAGTTCATTCTTGGTACAACGCCGATTGGTTCAAGCACATGGGGCATGTCCACGCGCTTTCGAACTTTGGCGTACCCGCGCGCGACAGCTTCGGCGGGGCTGGGCCGCTTCACTACTACTGGTTATTCTACACCCTGCCCGGCGCGGCCGGCTCCCTGGGAGCAGAGCCCTGGGCCGCTCTTTCGGCGTCGAATGCCGTTATCTCGCTTTTGCTTGGGTACATCCTGTATTCGCTTGTGCGCACCGTGGTGGCTTCACCCACTTTTGCGATGGTTTTGACGATAGCGGGAATGGTGGTGATCGCTCCTGCTGGCTTCTTACTCTTCTTCTTGCAAGGGCACACTCTTGAGCTGTTTCTGCAAAGCGGCATTGCCCCGGCCGCATCGGGACTTCTTGCCACCGGACAAGTCGTGCCCCAGCACGCTCTCGCCTGCGCTCTGTTTGGGAGCTGGCTTGTTCTGTCTCGATCCTCGCTCGGTGACCACGGGGTTCAGCTTCCGCGCTACCATCGGGCGATCGCGCTTGTAGCCCTGAGCTCGATGATGGCGATTTCCACGATGTTGGGTTCGATGTTCTTGATGGCCTATGGCCTCACCCGACTTTGGTTCGACCGGATGCGCGCGGTTCCTGAACTCATTGTGATGGTGATCGCGAGCTGTTCCGTTGTCGTCATTTTGCAGGTTCTCAATATTGGCTCTCCGGGTTCCGCGATTGAGAGCCCTCTTCTAACCGATGAAGAACTGCCCTTGCCCGGCTGGCAGCTCGCCGCGATGGCGCTGTCTAAGCTGACGGGTTTTGTCGGCCTGCCCTTGCTGGTGATCGTCCCTTTCTTGCTAAGATACAAAGCAGCGACCACGCGCGCACGGTTTACGCTGACCGCCGGCATTGCGCTGATTCTAGCGGGTGTCTTTGTCGTCGCAGCAAGCCAGATGACTCTCCCGGCACGGATCGGGTCCGAGATCTTTGTCCGTGCCAAACTCCCTTTGTCGATTGCCGTTCTTATGATCGGGGCGCTTCTGGTCCAACACTATTGGGGTCGCTCACAGAAGGAGAAACGCTGGATCATGGCCATTTTCGCAGGACTGGCCATTTGGTCGGTGCCAACCATCTACGCCTTCCTCATCTGGCAATCCAATTTTGGAGACGTTTTCACGACAGAGATCCCCAAGGATGATCGCCTGGCCTTGGCCCAATTGCGCGCGGCTAGCGAGCCGACGGATCTCGTCTGGCAATATCCGGAGAAACCCTTGCTCGGCGATCCACCGGGCAAAGACAATTGGGCGGTCGTGTTTGCCGGGCGCGCCGTTCCAAACTCCGAACGGGCGACCGATTACGCCGCGGCCGCTCCTGTCATCGAGGCTTCGAGCCAATGGTTCGCGGGAGAGAACGTCTCGCTTCCGGACGATATCGACTGGGTTTACCTCTCGCGGGTTCTGCACCCAGAGACGTATGACGATTTGATCCTGCGAATGGGGCAGGATCGCGAATTTAGCCAAGAAGCTTGCTATCCAAACGCCTGCATTTTCGCCCGCAGTTCGAGCGCAGAACGTTGATGATAAAAGCGCCCCATGGAGGCCGCACGCGCCAATCGATAGGCTTCGCTTCGATCTATGCCGGATAGTCTAAAGATGGTTAGGATGATCGGGCCGCTCACAGAGAACTTGCCGCGATGACCCTCTCGATTCTGGCAACAGCCATCCTTGCTTTGCTGGCGATGGCGCCCGGCTGGGTCTTGATGCGCGGTCGCGTGAATCATCCTGGCCAGATTTCAGCGGCAATGGCCGTCTCTCTAACGCTCACCATGCTGGGCACCGCGCTGATCGGTGTTGCGCTGGAGGTCCTGATGGGATGGCAAATTCCAGCCTGGAGCCTTGGTGCAGTCGCTCTGATTGCCATTGTCTTTGCCGCCCGTGTTTCAAAGGAGAGCGCCGGGCCTAGCGAAGCTGAAGAAGCGCCGGGGTTCCTGATCGGTTTGGTCTTTGCAGCCTTTGGTCTTTTCTCCTTGTTGATTGCCACCGGCGAGACGGCCGAGGGAGGCTTGCTGGTCCACAGCTGGTACAACGCGGATTGGTTCAAACACTTAGGGCACGTGCACGCGCTCGCGAATGAAGGGGTTCCGGCCCGCGATATCTTCGGGGGAGGCGCCCCGCTCTATTACTATTGGCTGGTCTACATCTTGCCCGGCGCGGGCACAGCCATCGGAGGCGACGCCTGGGCCGCGCTAAGCACCGCGAACGCCATCATCACAGTCTTGTTCACCGCCACATTGTACGGCCTCGTCCGGTGTGTGGCCCCGCTGCGCATCGCCTGCCTCGTCACCTTCTTGGCGCTCTTCATCACCGCTCCTGTCGACTACTTCTTGTTGATGGTTTCCGGAGATGGGCTCCAATCCTTTCTGGAAACATCCGATGGTCCAAGAGGTCCGGCGCTCCTATCGATCAGCCAATTCATCCCGCAACATGCTCTGGCGACGACGGTGTTTATGGCTTGGGCCGGGCTTGCAGCGCACGAACGCACGGACCCTCGCAGCGCCGTCTACCTTCTCTCGATCGGCGCAATGGCCAGCCTGCTTACGATCTCGGTTTTGCTCGGGGCGATGCTCCTGACCACTTACGGGTTTGTGGAACTCTATCGCCGCGGCCCGAAAGCCGTTCCCGAGCTTGCCCTAACCGCCATCGCGTCGTTGGCGTTCGCTGCGGCGATTGGTGTGGTGCAGTTGTCCAATCCGGATTCCGCGCTGGAAAGCCCGCTCTTGACCAACGCCATCACTCAATCGCCATGGTATCTAAGGGCAATTGAGGGGCTTAAAGCCTGGACCGCGTATTGCGGACCGGCGTTTCTGTTTGTTGTCTTTCTGATCTATCGATGGAGGTCGCCCGAAGGGCTGCACAAATTCATCAAGACGATCGCTGTTTCTCTCATCCTTTCAGCGTTTATCATTCTGATTGCGACACAGATCTTTGCTCCGCCACGAATAGCCAACGAAGCGCTGATCCGGGCTGTCATTCCCGCGGGCCTGTGCGTCGCTTTGGTCGGTGGGTGGGCTGTCACCGCGGGATGGGCCATGAAGGGCAGGGGACGCATGATCACCGCAGCAATGGTCTTAGTCTTCACCGTGATCGCGGTGCCTTGCGCCTACGTTCGGACCGTATGGATGACTGACTTCACCGACGAGCATACGACTCTCGTACCGCCAGATGATCGACGGGTCTTAACGGTGCTACGGGAGCGAAGCGAGCCAACCGATCAAGTGTGGCAACACCCCGAACCGCCTCTGTTCTCCCGTGAGCGCGGCGGGGACAACTGGTCTGTGATCCTCGCTGGTCGGACCGTACCTAACAGCGAACGGGCCACTGACTTTAGCCGCGCCGCTGTCGCTATCGAGGAAACCCGGCGTTTCTTCAGCGGCGAAGACGTCGAAATCCCGGTGCAGATTGATTGGGTCTACGTTTCGAGAGCGCTCGAGCCCGGCGGATATGAAGTCACTGTCGCGAGGCTCAAAACTGACGCGGAATGGGACGAGACCGTCTGTTATCCGGACGCGTGCCTGTTTGAGCGCGCCAGCGAAAGCGCCAAGTAGCCAGACAATCCGAACACGGCGTCGCCCACGCTGGTGGAAAGGCGGGTCAGAACCGCGAACACCGTGACACTCGTCGTGAAATCGTCGCCCGCAACCAAAGCCAGAAGCGCCGATTCCCTCACGCCCAAGCCTCCCGGTGCTACGGGAACAAGAAAGCCCGCCACCCAAGCGAGCATGAACAGACCGGCCATTCGAAACGGAGCGTGCATTCCCAGAGCCTCGCCTGCAAGCCACGCCACCAAAAGAGCAAAGACCGCGAAGAACGCGATCTGGCAACCTATCGCGCGAAACAGAGCGTCAGAGCCAACAAGCGCCCAGCCCGCCCCAACCGTGATCAGCCCGACCAAGAAGACCGATCCCCCGCCTAAGAGCAATCCCGCTGCCGCAAGGAGCGCGGCGAGAACGTGCACGCCGGCTTCGACGAGGCTGGCCTTCGCCATCGTTTTCTGCGCCATTTCAAACCGGGCGCCGAGAAGCTGGCGTGAGCCGTATTGAAAGACCGATCCCGGAATGTACTTGGCCAGAACGCCGGGCGCGTAAACGGCGACCTTCTCAACCCGCGAAAGGTTGCGTTCGCCTTCGGACATGCCGCCCCATGCAAACGCAAGCAGGCCCAGAGCGGCTGCGTACACCAACCCGCTTGTGAGCGTGACGCCCCAAGCCGTCGGGGTCAGCGCCGAAAGCAGCGCGTCGGCGCCGAGACTGTGGATCGCCACCGCGCAATACACCAGCGCAAGCGCCAGTAGAGCGTGGCCGCCCCAGCGGACTAGTCGCGAATTCCGGTCCGGCAGAAACTTAGGCAGACCCATGGCGCAGCAGGCTGGTGTAGTCGGGATAAGGCACGCAGTAAGAGCGGCCGTAATGCTGCGTTTCCACCAGATCGATGCCCTCGATAGCCGAGCGGTAACGCGACCGACCCGAATCGTCGTAAAGCACGATGCCGTCGGCTTTCAGGCGTGGGGCCGATCGTTCAAGGCACGCGTTACGATGGCGCCCATCCACAACGATAAGGTCAAAGTCCCCTTCAAACTCATCGATCGCGTTCACGTAAGCTTCGGGGCTATTCTCAATTGAGCGATGCAACAAGTTTACGTGATCAAAGCCCCGTGTCTGGCGCTCAAACTTGCGCAGCCAATCGCCGTCGTGCTCGACCGTGATTACTTCATGCGCGCGGCGGGCGAGCCAAACCGTGCTGGCTCCTGAACCGTATTCAAAAACGCGAGCTTCGGGCCGAGCGGCAAGAAAGGCCTCAATCTCGCGCGTCGCTTCGACATTCCACCACGGCAGATCGAGCTCGATCATCCGGTCCGTTTCGTAAATCGCGAACAGCGAGGCAAACCAACGGCGCCAGCCATATGGATCGTTATCGTTCGCGTTTCGTGAGATCATCGCCAACGGCTCGACCTTGCCCAAGCCCTGCATCGCTTCGACATAGGTTCGCTTGATCATTTGCACGTGTAATCCCCTGAATCCGTCACGCATCTTCTCGACCTGCGCGTTCGATTGCTGGGCCTATCAAGAAACGATTAACCAAAAACTACCCGCCGAGAATATTCGCTTGCCGCTTCTCCGATCCGGTTTCGATTGGCGGCCACGCGAAGATGCCCCTTAGGAAAAAGATAAGGTTTCCATTCTATTCACCACCTTTCGAGAGGCGCGGTTTGCCATCGGCAGGCAGTGCTACAGGATCAAATGAGCCTGGGGGCTTGGTATGAGTGCATTCGGGAAAAAGGGTAACGCTGGAGGGATGAAGTCGGGTGGTCGGCCCGCTTTTGGCGTTGCGCGCCCCATGAAAGGCGGCGGCCGCGCCCCTGAGCAACCCAAAGGGGGCGACCAGTTTCCCCCGCTTCCCGATGATGCGGAAAAACCCGAGGCGTCCCCAGCGCCTTCCGCCGCCCCCGCCGCACCAAGCAAAGGCAGCACCGCTGATGCGATGGACCGGCTCGCCGAACGCGCCGCCGCCGTCCAAAGCGCGCAAAGCGAAGCGGGCGGTTTCGAAGCCAGCGTTCACAAGATCAAAGAGCAAGTGCTTCCGCGTCTGCTCGAACGCGTCGATCCCGAAGCCGCGGCGACGCTTTCCAAAGAAGAGCTGTCGGAAGAATTCCGTCCGATCATCATGGAAGTGCTGGCAGAGCTCAAGGTCACGCTCAACCGCCGCGAGCAGTTTGCGCTCGAAAAGGTTCTGATCGACGAACTGCTCGGCTTTGGTCCGCTCGAAGAACTGCTGAACGACCCAGATGTGTCCGATATCATGGTCAACGGCCCCGAACAGACCTACATCGAAAAGAAGGGTAAGCTTGTCATCGCGCCGATCCGGTTTCGCGACGAGCAGCACCTGTTCCAAATCGCTCAGCGCATCGTGAACCAGGTTGGTCGCCGCGTTGACCAAACGACACCGCTGGCGGACGCCCGCTTGAAAGACGGTTCGCGTGTGAACGTTATCGTGCCGCCGCTTTCGTTGCGCGGAACCGCGATCTCCATTCGTAAGTTCTCCGAGAAACCGATCACCTTGGACATGCTCAAGGAATTCGGATCGATGTCCGACAAGATGTGCACCGCGCTCAAAATCGCGGGCGCGTGCCGGATGAACATCGTTATCTCGGGCGGTACGGGTTCGGGTAAAACGACCATGCTCAACGCGCTGTCGAAGATGATCGACCCGGGCGAGCGTGTGCTGACGATTGAGGACGCCGCGGAACTTCGTCTGCAACAGCCGCACTGGCTGCCGCTCGAAACGCGTCCGCCGAACTTGGAAGGCCAAGGCGCGATCACCATCGGCGACCTTGTGAAGAACGCCCTGCGTATGCGTCCGGACCGGATCATCCTGGGTGAGATTCGTGGCGCGGAGTGTTTCGACCTTCTCGCCGCCATGAACACGGGTCACGATGGCTCGATGTGTACGCTTCACGCCAACTCGCCGCGTGAGTGTCTGGGCCGTATGGAAAACATGATCCTGATGGGCGACATCAAGATCCCGAAAGAGGCCATTTCGCGTCAGATTGCGGAATCGGTCGACCTCATCGTGCAGGTCAAGCGTCTGCGTGATGGGTCGCGCCGCACCACCAACATCACCGAAGTGATCGGGATGGAAGGCGAGGTCATCGTCACGCAAGAGCTCTTCAAGTTCGAGTATCTCGACGAAAGCGAAGACGGCAAGATCCTGGGCGAGTTTCGCTCATCCGGTCTGCGCCCCTACACGCTGGAAAAAGCGCGCCAGTTCGGCTTTGACCAAGCGTATTTGGAGGCGTGTCTCTGACACGCCGTGCGGCATAACCGGCCGGCGCGCGGTCGCGCTTGCCCTCGCCTCCGGCTCACGTATTGGAAGGCGTGTCTCTAAGCCGGGTAAAGGTGACAAAGGTGACAGTGTGTCACCCAAGTCTTTTGCGATTTTTACTCATGTTTTCGGTGTTCTATCGCCGACACTTAAAGGTGACACTTCTCCAACTTTTCGCCACCCGGTTGCGAACAGTCTTTCAGGCTTCGGTTTTCAAAGGACACCTGCCTTATCGCACGGTTACAGCGTCGTAGGAAAATCGGCGCGCTAAATCTCGGCGAGCGCGGCGGGCAGGCCCATCGCCAGAAATCCGCCACCAATCATCGCGCAGGCCATAAAGATCGGCGTCCACGGCACCCAGCCGACGCGTTCCAGCCGATCGACCGACCGGCCCCTTCCACGCCGCCATTCCATGAACCCAGCGACGGCAGCCATGATCCAGCAGGCCGCCCCCATCACGGTAAGCCGGGTGCCGTCGCTGGCGAGCCAGAAGTCGGTGAGGGGATCGAACATGGTGGCGAGCATGTAAGCGCTGCATTTCCTTGCGCAATGGGGCTCGCTGCTCCAAGCGCACGGCGACCATGGATGGATCCATTGCCCGCCCCCGCCCCTTTCTGGCTCTTGGCCTCAGGCTGCTCACCGCGCTTTCGCTGGCGACCATGAGCATGCTGGTGAAGCTGGCGGGAAAAAAAGGCGCCTCCCTGCCCGAACTCGTCTTTTGGCGCCAAGCGATCACCTTGGTGTGCGTGGTCGCGTTGCTGGCTCTCACCGGGCAAATGGCGAGCCTTCGCACCCAACGCTTCGGCGCGCACGCCCGACGCGCGGCCTATGGCATAACAGGCATGTTCTTTGTCTACGGCGCGGTCATTTTGCTGCCTTTGGCCGAAGCGACCACGCTCAACTTCACCGCGCCCTTCTTCGCTGTGATGTTGAGCGTGATCTTGTTCAAGGAACGGGTCGGCAGGTTTCGCTGGGGCGCGGTTGCGCTGGGCTTTACCGGGGTTTTGCTGCTCACCCAGCCCGGCCAAAGCTCCATACCGTTATTCGGCGCAGCCGTCGGCCTGATCGCGGC
>JBCCKJ010000062.1:0-10347 GCA_039027455.1 Pseudomonadota bacterium
GATGATGACGATCACCGACACATCGGTCGCCTATCACGATACGATTGGCGGCGCGTGCTCGGTGGAATCGAACGCTTTGCGTTATGGCCACTTCACCAAGTCGCAGCACGCCTGCGTCGAAAACTATCTCAAGGCCAGCCTTCCCGAGGGTCGGACTAAGCGCGACATCGTCTCCAACATCAACTTCTTCATGAATGTGCCGGTGATGGAGGATGGTTCGTTAGGAATCGTCGATGGCATCTCCGCGGCGGGTCTCACGGTGGATGTGCGGGCTGAGATGGACGTTGTGGTGATGGTGTCGAACTGTCCGCAGATCAACAATCCGTGCAATGGCTTTAACCCTACTCCGGTCCGGATGATTATCGCTAAATGAGCCCGACCACCGTCCTTGTCGCCAATCGCGGCGCGATAGCGACACGGATCATCCGGACGCTCAAAAAGATGGGGCTGAAGTCAGTCGCCATCTATTCGGAAGCCGACGCAGGATCGCTGCATGTGGCGCAGGCTGACGAGGTTGTATGCGTCGGTCCAGCTCCGGCAGCGGAAAGCTATCTTAACGTCGAGGCGATCATAGCAGCGGCGAAGGAAACCGGCGCGACACTGATCCATCCCGGATACGGCTTTCTGGCCGAGAACGCCGACTTTGCCGAAGCCTGCGCGGCGAATGGGATTGGCTTTATTGGGCCAAACCCGGAGAACATTCGCACTTTTGGCCTTAAACACTCAGCACGCGCGCTGGCGGAAGCGAACGGCGTGCCCTTGGCGCCTGGCACCAATCTGCTGACTGATGCGGACGAAGCTGCGCAGGCCGCGAACGCCATTGGTTACCCTATCATGCTTAAGGCGACCGCCGGGGGTGGGGGCATCGGCATGCGTGTTTGCATCACCGAAGTTGAGGTCCGTGAGAACTTCGAAAGCGTGGTCCGCCTTGGCAAGGGCAATTTCGGCGACGCGGGCGTCTTCCTGGAGCGGTTTATCGCCGAAGCGCGGCACATCGAAGTGCAGGTTTTTGGCGATGGCGAGGGCCGCGTTATGCCTTTGGGCGAACGCGACTGTTCGCTTCAGCGGCGTAACCAGAAAGTGGTCGAAGAAGCGCCTGCGCCTCAGCTCTCCGACGAAGTGCGATCCGGGCTTATCGCCGCGGCTGTGCGGCTGGCCGAGGGTGCAAAATACAAGTCCGCTGGCACGGTTGAGTTCCTTTTCGACGCCAAACGCCAAGAATACTACTTTCTGGAGATGAACACCCGGCTTCAGGTGGAGCACGGGGTGACCGAAGAGGTCATGGGCCTCGATCTGGTCGAGTGGATGATTCGCGGCGCGTGCGGTGACTTCGCCATGCTGGAACGCGAGCCACCCTCACCTAATGGTCACTCGGTGCAGGTGCGCCTATACGCGGAAGACCCTGCGCAGGATTACCGCCCGACGACCGGCACGATCACCAATCTGATCTTCCCGAAAGGTATACGTGCTGACACGTGGTGCGAACCAGGCAGCGAGGTCAGCGCCTGGTACGACCCGATGATCGCTAAGCTGATCACGCACGCGAGCACACGCGAGGCGGCGATCGGGGCGATGCAAGGTGCGCTGGATGTCAGCCGTCTCGATGGGATTGAGACCAATCTGCGCTGGCTGCGCGATGTGGTTCGCAACCCTGAATTTGGCGCGGGCCAGGTGCACACCAAGCTTTTGGAGGGTATCGACTACGCACCCGCCAGCTTTCGCCTGATCTCGGGAGGCACCGCGACTTCGGTGCAAGATTGGCCAGGCCGACAAGGAATGTGGGACGTTGGCGTCCCGCCCTGCGGTCCGATGGACGACTATTCGCTGCGCTTGGGTAACCGCGTTCTGGGCAACCCGGAAGGGACAGCCGGGCTTGAGGTCACGTTCACTGGGCCGACCCTCATCTTCAATGCGCCCGCACGGCTGTGTCTGACCGGAGCTGACTTTGGCGCGACTCTGGATGGCGAGCCGGTGACGCGCGGCACACCTTTTGATGTGGCCGCCGGTCAAACGCTTGCGATGGGGCGCGTCTCATGGGGCGGCGTTCGCGGCTATATCCTGTTCGCCGGCGGCCTCGACATCCCGAGCTATCAGGGCAGCAAATCGACCTTCGCCCTTGGGCAGTTTGGCGGGCACGGTGGGCGCTGTTTGGTGGCGGGCGACACGTTGCATTTGGCTGGCGAGCCGGTGGGTGAAGCTCTTACGCCCGTCGACCCCCAAGTCTTCTCGGAAGAGTGGACGATCCGAGTCTTGTATGGACCCCACGGTGCACCCGATTTCTTCACCGACGAGGACGCGGCAACGATTCGCGATGCCGAGTGGAAGGTGCATTACAACTCGAACCGGACTGGCGTAAGGCTGGTCGGGCCAAAGCCCGAATGGGCGCGCAAAGACGGCGGGGAAGCGGGTCTTCACCCCAGCAATATTCACGACAACGCCTACGCCATCGGCGCGGTGGATTTTACCGGCGACATGCCGATCATCCTTGGGCCGGATGGCCCGTCTTTGGGCGGCTTCGTTTGTCCGTTCGTCGTGATCGCCGAAGACCGCTGGAAGATCGGACAACTGGCTCCGGGCAATCGCCTCAAGTTTATTCCCGTCGATATGTCGGGCAACGAAGTCTACGATCTCAGAGGCCTGTCGCCGATCCTTCACGAGACACCCGAACGGGGCGATCGCCCGCGCACCGTCTATCGACAGCAGGGTGATCGCAACATTCTGGTCGAGTACGGACCCATCGTGCTCGATCTTGAACTGCGCATCCGCATCCACGCACTGATGAGCGTTTTAGAGTCTCAAGACCTCGACGGTGTGATCGATATCGTCCCCGGCATCCGGTCGCTTCAACTGCATTTTGACGGTTACGCGATGGATCAGCAAGCGGCGCTCGTCGCCTTGCTGGCCGCGGAAGAGCAGCTGGGCGATCTCGACGATTTTGAAACCGCTTCGCGCGTTGTCCACTTGCCGCTGAGTTGGCGCGATCCGGCAACGACTGAGACGGTCGAAAAATACATGGCGGCGGTGCGAGACGACGCGCCGTGGTGTCCCGATAACATCGAGTTTATTCGCCGTGTCAACGGATTGGAGGACGCTAAGGCCGTCGAAGATCTGATCTTTGATGCAAGCTATTTGGTCATGGGGCTCGGCGACGTGTATCTGGGCGCGCCCGTGGCGACGCCTGTGGACCCGCGCCACCGTCTCGTTACCACCAAGTATAACCCTGCGCGCACATGGACGCCGCCAAATGTGGTCGGAATAGGCGGGGCCTATATGTGTATCTACGGCATGGAGGGGCCGGGCGGTTATCAGCTGTTCGGTCGGACGATCCAAGTGTGGAACACGTATCGCCCGACCGATGCGTTTCGCGATGGCAAGCCATGGCTCCTACGCTTTTTCGACCAGATTCGATTCTTCCCGGTCACCGCCGAAGAACTGACCGAATGGCGGCGTGATTTCTACAGCGGTCGGCGCTCGATTGAGATCGAGGAGACAACCTTCAGCTTGGCCGAGCATCGTGCCTTTCTCGCTGAGAACGCGGCATCGATCGAAAGCTTTGAGTCCCGTCGGCAAGCCACGTTTGACGCCGAGCGCGCGGCTTGGGAGGCCAGTGGAGAGTTCGACCGGGTCTCGCAGCTCAACGACGAAGCCGTTGGCGGCGCGGAACCCGAGGCGATCGATGTCCCCGAAGGGGCGCAACTGATCGAAGCGCCTTTTGGCGGAAGCGTGTGGAAGCTCTTGGTTAAAGAAGGCGACACGGTGGAAGAAGGCCAGACCATCGCAATCATTGAGGCGATGAAAATGGAAAGCCCGCTCGAAAGCCCAGCTAGCGGCACTGTGGCGGCGCTCTACACCAAGGAACGCCAGCCCGTGGAACCCGGCGCGGCTATGATCGCGCTGCGCCCGCAAGAAAAGACGGTGGCGTGACCGATTTATCACGCCTACATCCCCGCGCCATAGCGGGCCAGGTTCAAAGCGGCGCAACCAACGCGGTTCGCGTGGTGCAGGACACTTTGGCCCGGCTCGAAGTGTATGACGCGATCCAGCCGCAGATATGGATCAGCCGCTTTGCACCCGACGAGCTATTAGACGCCGCGCGCGGCGTTGATGCTCGGATCGCCTCTGGCGAAAACCTGCCGCTCGCAGGCGTACCCTTCGCGGTGAAGGACAATATCGACGTAAAAGGCCTCGAAACGACCGCCGCTTGCCCGGCCTTTGCCTACGCGCCAACAGATAACGCGCCTGTGGTTGCCCACCTGCTCGCCGCAGGAGCGATCTGTATTGGCAAGACCAATCTCGACCAGTTCGCCACGGGTCTGGTCGGAACGCGCAGCCCCTATGGCATCCCTGCCAACGCCTATAACCGCGCGTTTGTGAGTGGTGGATCGAGTTCAGGCTCCGCCGTGGCCGTCGCAGCGGGGCTGGTGGGGTTTGCCTTGGGTACCGACACCGCAGGATCGGGCCGCGTGCCCGCCGCGTTCAATCATCTGATCGGCGTCAAACCGACAAAAGGGCGATGGAGCACGTCTGGCCTCGTCCCAGCGTGCCGCACGCTGGATTGCATCACCGTCTTCACCGACCGCATTGAAGACGCGCGCCTGGTTGATCAAGTGGTGGCCGGATTTGATGAGAGCGATCCGTATTCGCGCGCGCTCGAGAATCACGCGATGACCCCCAAGAGGATCGGAGTGCCAAAACCAAGCCAAAGGACCTTTTTCGGCGATGCGGCGTCCGAGTACTTTTACGATAAGGCCTTAGAGCTTCTGTCCCAATCGGCTGAGCTGGTCGAACTGGACATAACGTTTCTCGATGAAGCGGCGACGCTCCTTTATAACGGCCCTTGGGTGGCCGAGCGCACCGCGGCGATAGAGGATTTGCTTGTCCGCCAGCCCGACGCGATTGATCCGACCGTGCGCGAAGTCGTCGAGCCGGGCCTGTCCATTGGCGCGGTTGAGGCCTTCCGCGGTGTCTACCGGATGGCCGAATACAAGCGTCAGGCCGATCTGATGTGGGAGAGAGTCGACGCGCTAGCGTTCCCAACCACGGGTACGACTTACCGTATCAAAGAGCTCGCTGAGGCGCCGGTCGCTCTCAACAGCCATTTCGGGAAGTATACGAATTTCGTGAATTTGCTCGATATGGCGGCGGTTGCTGTGCCCGCCGGGGCGCGAGAGGACGCGACGGGCTTTGGCATTACGTTTATCGGGCCAGCTCACTCGGATCACGCCTTGCTTGAACTGGGGCAGACCTTTCTTGGAGCGGCGGACGTGCCCGCGCCGCCTCCGTTGGATTTGGAGGGACGAATGGATACTGTGAAACTGGCCGTGGTCGGCGCGCACCTGAAGGATATGCCCTTGCACTGGCAACTGACTTCGCGCGAGGCGACCTTCGTTGGAGCTTTTGAGACCGCTCCAAGCTATCGCCTCTATGCAATCGCTAACAGCGTCCCACCCAAGCCGGCTTTAGTCCACGATGAAAGCGGCGCGGCCATCAAAGTTGAGGTTTACGAATTAGGCGTGGCGGAGTTTGGCAGCTTCACCGCCGAAGTTCCCGCACCATTGGCCATCGGGACGGTCACCTTGGCCGATGGATCAAGCGTTAAGGGTTTCGTCGCCGAACCGCGCGCAACACTCGGTGCTGAAGACATAACCGAGCTCGGCGGGTGGCGCGCTTTTATAGATCGGTCGTGATCGCGCAATAAAGTTACGAATGTGCGTCAAATCTGCAACAAAATCGACTTTCGTAGCGGGTTAACGGCAATGTTACGCTTGACGCATTCGTTAATATCAATACCGATTGACGCGTAGCACAATAAAAATTGCGCACGGGAGAGGAATGATACGCTTTGGCCGTTTTTGCGGACAAATGCTTTTTATGTTTCTCGGGCGTAGGGCCCATGTAACCGAGGTAGATGCATGGCTGGTGTGCAAGTCGGAAATCGCATTATCGGGGCTGATTCTCCTGTAACCGTTGGTTGGGAGAATATCGGCCAGGTAGAAGGCGGGCCGGTAAAACAATTTGTCTTCACGTATTTCCAGCCGTTTTGCCTCTTTGCCATGCTGGCCTTTGTGTATTGGGGCCCAAATTGGCTGGTCGTCGCTTCAACCTTGTTCATGATCCGGCTCGGTTTCAAAGTGCTTCTTCTGGGCCTCGAGTGGATAAATCCGCGCTACGACAGCTGGAAGCTTACCTGGAAAGAGTTTGCGACCGACGTCTTCTACGTGTCGCTTGGCTTCACGGTCTTGCGCATGGCTGATGCCTATATCGGCGACTCGGTCATGGTAGAGGCGATTCAGGGTTGGTTCTCTTGGGAAAGTTTTGCTTGGTTCACTGGGATGCCGCTCATTGTGCAGGCCCTGCTGATCTCGCTTATCTTTGAGTTCGGTCAGTATTGGATGCACCGCGGAATGCACAACTGGTACCCGCTGTGGCTGACCCACGCGCCGCACCATTACATCACCCAGCTCAACATCAACAAAGGGGCCGTCGGACATCCGATTGAGCTGTTTCTTATTGGTCTTGGAGTAGGCGGCTTTTTTGACTTCTTGCCGCGTGCTTTCCTTCTGGCCGGTGCCATTGGAATGACGGTTGGAGTTTATCAGCACATCAACGTTCGCTTCAACACGCCAGCTTGGTGGCGCTACATCTTCAACACGGTCGAGCACCACAGTGTTCATCATTCGCAAGATTATGAAGCCACGCGTAGCAACTATGGCGCCAATTGGATCATTTTCGATCGTATGTTCGGCACCTGCGTTGATGGCGAGGCTGAAAAGCTTGGCATGGACGGTGGCCGCCGCATGGATATTCGCGAAACGATGCTTTTCCCCTTCATCGAAGCGATCAAATCCTACCGGGGCGCAGCGGATAGAATGAAATCTGCTGGTACCCCTGATGATCATTTGGAAAGGGAGCCGGCCGAGTAACCGGCACTCAAAGCCCAAGTCGCCCGACAAGTAATGGCGGCAGGGCAACCCCGCGCGAGAGGTGAGTTTTTTGGCCCGCGACTGCGGGAATGGGGGGCGTGCGTCTTCCAGCGGAGAATTGTAGTCATTTATGCGAGCGGAAGTTCCTTATATCGACCAGATATGGCGGGTGAAGAGCTTCATCGAACTCGATGAGCCACTTACATCCGCAGAGGTCTTTCAAAGACTGGATCCGCTGCTTCAGGCTCAGGGCACCGAAGTGCAGATCTCGGGAAACACACTCACCTACGCCAAGACTAATCCGAATGCGCAGGACAAGTTGGCGACCTTCACCGCGGGCAGCCTGACCGTGGAGGATGATGGTTCTGCTGGCCGACTGTCCTTCAACGTCACCAGCACGGCGCTGTTTCTGTGTTTCCTCGCTCCCTTGCTGTTTCTCGCGATTGGCCAATTTGCGGCCTTGATCAACGAAATCGAGAAGCCCGGAATCTTGGCAGAGATGGCGGAAGAGGAAGCTGAGGAAGAAGCGGAGCCAGAAGAGAAAGCCGAGCTTCATTGGATTGATCAGATGCTGGGCGCACCGGAGCCCAAGCAGCCGGGCGAAGAAGACGAAGGGAGCTCGGAGCGTGAGAGCGCGCGTGGCGAAGACGGCGAAGAAGAGGAAGAGATCGATTACAATCACTCGCCTGAAACAGCCTACGTTTTTGCTGGCATCTTTCTGGCGATCTTCCTCGTTGGTCGTGTGCTCGAGCCGTATCTTTTGAAGCGGACACTACGAGCGGCGTTGCGCGGCCCGGAAAGCTCTCAATCCAAAATTTTAGAACACAAAAACGAAGCGAGCGAAAAGCCCGCTCAACATGGGGAAGGGGTCCCAAATCATGAAATCAAGACAACCAAAACAGGGGGTAGCAATGATCTACAGCACCAACCAACGTAATCGCAGGAGCCTTCTAACGGCTTCGCTCATGTCTGTGTCGGGCCTAGCCCTTATGGCCTCGCCTGTTCAGGCGCAGGACATCACCGATGGCCCCGACGCCGAGACTGAGCCCGATGAAACGATCATTGTGACGGGTTCCCGTCTTAAGCGTGACCCGAACCTCGGTTCGCCTTCGCCTATCGTCGCGTTTGATGGGGAATTGCTACGCGGGGGTGCGGACGTAACAGAAGGGCTACGTTCTGTTCCGGCGCTCTCGAGCTCGATCAGCAGCGCGCAATCCCTTGATGCGGGCGAGCTAGGCCAGACGAACGCCGCGGTTGGCTCCGCGACGCTGAACTTGCGCGGGCTCGGCGCGCAAAGAACGCTTGTTCTCGTGAACGGCCGCCGTCACGTCGCCGGTGTTGCTGAAACCGCGATCGTTGACATCAACTCGATCCCTTCCTTCCTCATCAAAGAGGTCGACGTTCTGACTGGTGGCGCGTCGGCGGTCTATGGTGCTGACGCTGTGACCGGTGTTGTCAACTTCGTGCTCGACACGGATTTCGACGGTATCGAAGTGGGTGCGCAAGGCGGCATATCGAGCGAGGGCGACGGGGAGCGCTACAGCGTTTACGGTAAGTTTGGTAAAAACTTCGGCGACGACAGAGGTAACTTTGTTATCGGTGTCGAGTATGCTCGCGATGAAGGCCTCCGATTTGGGGATCGCGATCAATACCGCGACGGCAACATCAGCGGCGATGATGCAAACCCGTTTTTGCGCTTTCAGCAAGGCGATTTGGGCGGAGCGGATACGCCGAACTTCAACTCGTTCTACTCCCCTGGCAACGGTCGTTTCCCATTTGGTTTGTTCATTCCTCAACCGGGAGACGATGACTTCAACGCCATTTTTACTGGAGGTGTGACGCCGACGGCTGCGGAGCAGGCTCTTATTGATAGGGCGGCTAATGCGCCTACTCGCTTCATCGCCCCTCAACGCCAATTCCAAATCACTTCGGCCGGCGGTGTCATCCTTCCGGCGGATTTGACCGATCCGGGGCTCGACCTCAACGGCAATGGCGTTAGCGATTGCTTGGATTCGTTTTCGGGCTTTAATAGTCTTCTCGACTTTTCGCCCCCAGCGTTCGGCATTTTGGGGGGGTGCTGGCTCAACGGGCCTAACGGTATCGAGGTCGCGGAAGATGGCCTTATCGCCGGCGACTTTAATGCGTTCGGCGGCAATCAACTCATTTTTGACAACAATGCTTTTTTGGTTCCGCAGACCGAACGCTTTTCCGTTAACGTATTAAGCGATTACGATATTACTGATGACATCAATGTCTTCTTCGAAGGCAAGTATGTGCGCTCCGAAACGACATTTGGTACAGCGTCCAATGGTTTCTATGACTTGTTGACCATTGCGCCAGACAACCCATTTATTCCGGCAGAATTCCAAACAGTTGCGGACAATGCGGGGGGGCTGTTCCTTACGCGCGATCCAACCGATTTGGGCCCGAACATCGACAAAAACGTCGCTGAGACGTGGCGTTTTGTTGGTGGTGCAACAGGTTCGGTAACCGACACCATCGATTTTGAGGTCTCCCTCAATTGGGGTCGCTATGAAAACACAGCGACGAACAACAACAACATTTTGCAGGATCGCTTCTTTGCGTCCATCGATGCGACTACAGACGCCTCTGGCAATCCTGTGTGCCGCAGCGAAATTGATCCGACGACGCGTTCACCCTCTACGCTCTTTGGCATCCCGGCTGGAGAATTTGGTTATCTCACCTTCGTTCCCGGCCAGGGTCAATGTGCGCCGGCGAATTTGTTCGGGATTGGCACGATCAGTCAGGAAGCTATCGACTTCATCACGACGACGACGGTCAACACCTTCAGCACTGAGCAATTTGTGGCTCAGGGCCTGTTGAGTGGCGATACGAGCGACTTTTTCAACCTGCCCTATGATGCGATCGATTTTGTGGTGGGCTTTGAATACCGTGATGAGCGCGCTACCTCGACATTTGATCCTCTGGTGCGTGGTATTCTGCCGGTGACCACAGTGGATGGTCAGGCGGGCCAGTTTGTGGGCGACATTTTGGACGCTGACGGCGAGCGAATTTTCTCGCAGGACTCGCTGGCTACTCCGCCAGACGTTTTTCAGGCCAATTCGGGCGGTCAGTTTGACGTTGTCGAGGTATTCGGCGAAGTCGGTACCACCTTGCTTGAAGGTCTTCCTGGTGTCGAAGAGTTGAGGATTGAAGGCGCGGCGCGCTATGGCGATTACTCCACCGTTGGTGGAGTGTTCACTTGGGCCGTCAATGGTTTCTGGTCGCCGATCGAAGATATCCGTTTCCGCGGTACATTCTCGCGCGCGGTGCGTGCTCCGAACATCTCAGAATTGTTTGGCCCACCGCAGGGCGTTGGCTTCCGTCCAGTCGACCCATGCGACCAGCGAGAGATCGACGGGCTACTAGCGATTAACGATCCCAACATCCAAAATCGTATCGC
>JBCCKJ010000063.1:0-10320 GCA_039027455.1 Pseudomonadota bacterium
CCAACAACGCGCGGATTGATGCGTGTCTTTCCCGAGGACAACACAAAAGCGATCAGAAGAATGGCACAGATACCCAGCAGGCTGGACCCGGCGGACACAAGACTATCGTTCACAGTGGCGGTTTGACCCCGGTTTGGTCACATACACAAGAAAGCGTTCGGCCTTGCGCCGGTTTTTACGCCCCCGGCCCGGCGCGTTCGCCTTGACCATCAAGCGTGTTGGCAGCCTCGTACGCGAGGCGCAACCTTCAAAGCCTCTCCCCGAACGCTGCAAGCGCGTGGCTTTCCTTTTTGCAGGTCACTGCCTAACCATGGCGCGATGAACGATAAAGCCAGCGCCAAAGGGGCCTTTGCGCCCTATGACACCAAGGACGTCCTTCCAATCAATGTGCCAACCGGGCTGTTTTCCTTCTTAATCCTCTACGGCGGGATGACGGTGCTGGCGGGCGTGGTCGCCTATAAGCAGGTGCAATTGTGGCCGAGCCCACTGGCGGTTGAGGCCGGGATCTTCCCATTCTTGCTGCTGGTCGTGATTTCGAGCACGATTTCACAGCTTTACGGGCGGGCCATGGCCACCCGGCTGGTCTGGTGGGGCTTTGTACCGCTTGCGCTGTCAGCCGCGATTATCTTTCTGGTGCTGGTCTTGCCAGCGTCTCCGGACATGCTGGCGACGCCGGATCGTCAGGCTGATCTGGCCGCGTTCGAGCGGGTGCTGGGCCAGACGCCGCGTATCCTGATGGCAGGGCCTGCGGCCTACATCACCTCGCTGCTGCTCAACATCTGGATCTTTGATCGTTTGCGCGGCAGCGGAGAGGCCACGACGTTCGGCCTAATGGTCCGCGGCGCGGTTGCATCGGCTCTGAGCCAGGCGATTGATTCGGTGATTTTCATCACGCTTGCCTTTTACGGGGAATTCCCGATCACCAACCTCTTGGTCGGCCAGGTTCTCGCCAAGGTGACGCTCAGCGTCGTGCTTGTGCCGTTTCTCATCACTTTCGGCGTACGCGCCGCCCAGTGGCTCGATCGGCGATCGATCGCTTGAGGCAATGGGCTGAGCGACTTAGTCTCCTGCCAGTCCAATCGCCTCTCTGATGCTGCGCCAAGAAACATAGGCGAAGCGCTGATAACGGCTCTGGCCCGTCTGGGATTGCGCGCCAGCTTTACCGCCCGTCCGGACAAGCCCGTCTTGAATGACCAAAACGCCCTCGGGAAATCGCGGACCTATCGGGGTTGAAGTCACTTCCAATCCGTCGGTGTCGCCAATCAATTCGCCTTTATGGGTCACTTGAAAACGGCCTCGAAAGGCGTGTGGGGCGGCGAGATCAAACACCGCGTAGGTGTTATCGCCCTGGCTGGAGGCGACTAGATAACTCTTTTGATTGTCATCACCGGCGTAAACGGCGAGCCCTTCCACATCCGCTGTAAGGGGTCCCTCTGCGCCCGTCTTGGCGATCAAAGCGCCTTGGGTCTCGGCCTCTGCTCCGGCCGCAAATCGCCAGATGCCGACATCCTCTTCGCCAACAAAAAGGGTACCGGTGCGGTCATCGACGACGCAGCCTTCGGGCTGAGTGCCGACACGCAATTCGCGCAAGAGCCGAGTCGCGAAAACTGCACCGTTTGAACCATCGGCCCGTTCGATTTCGTACTGAACGATCAGTCCTGACTTGTCAGTCGTGAACGCGTAGAGTTTTTCGCCGGACCGGTAGAGGCATGTCCCATACACCTCTTCTTCCCGCTGCGCCGCGAAAGGAGCTCCGGGAAGCCGGGCAAGGGTTGCGGACGCCGGATCGAACCAAAACGCCTCGAGCTCGCTGTCGTCTTTATCCGATGCGATCGCGATCACACCGCCGAAAGCCCGGCGCAGATCGACATTGTTCGGCGCCCCAAGCTCGTCCGCGCGCGAGACCAGCTGACCCTCGCCGTCATAGACGTTTAGACTGCGCTGCTTGTTGGTCCCGAGCACATGCAGCGCGCCGTCCGCGACAAGAATAGCCGGATCATCCGCCGCGTCGCACATATCGCGCACCGGGTCCGTGACGAGGGTGGCGGCAATAACCGGCGTTCCGGCGGGCGCGTCCTCCCACGATTGGGTGTAGAGCGTCTCTTGCATCCAGCAGCGTGTCGGGCCCTTGGTCGCCGGGTGCTCAAGGACGAGCACAAAAAGGCCAAAGGCCACGCATACGGTCAGAACAACGCCAAGACCGATCTTCAACACACGACGGATCACTCGAGCAGCTGCGTGCGAATGGCCGTCAGCTCTTCATCGGTAACGTCGAACTCCGTCTGGATATAGGCAAGCACGGAGCCATGCTTTTCAGCCATCGCGTCCAGCGTTGCCTCGATATACATGGGGTTCGATTCCATCAGCGGCGCGACCTTTTCGGGCGGCAGCTTCATAAGGAAGGCGTAGGGTCCATCCTTACCGCGCTCGCGAGCCTCGGGGCTCATAAACTCGCCCATGTAATCGACGTAGTCGTCCGACAAGGCGTAGTCTTCGACCACGGTCTCGTGCGGCACACCAAGAGCGGTCAGCACCATGGCGGCCGCCGTGCCCGCCCGGTCTTTGCCCGCCGAGCAATTGAAGGCGAGAGGGACGCTCCCGGCCGCCAACTGGTCGAACATGGCAGTGTAGCCTTCGTCTTCGCGCACAGCGATGTCGGGATAGCCTGCGGCGATCGCCTGGCGCACATCGTCTGGTGTTGATTCCGGGTCCATCAAGGGGGCGAACATCGCGCGCTCGGACCCATCGTCGGGCGGGCTGGAGAAGGTCATGTAGGCGATTTCCCCGGCGCGCCAGTCGGTCGGGTCCGCTGTGCGCTCATCCTCCTCGCGAAAGTCGCACACCGTGGTGATGCCAAGATCGGAGAGATACTCGTAATCGCCATCGGTGAGACCGCTCATCACGCCTGATCGAAAGACGCGGCCCCATTTGACGGTTTGGCCGTCCTCGGTCTCATAGCCGCCTATATCGCGAAAGTTCCGGCCGCCTTCGAGCGGAAGCAAACGCACCGCGACGCGCTCGCTCGCGCCGTCTTCCGTGGCCAGTCGGAAATAGCGGCGCGCTGGTTCGCCCCCAGCGCTCCACGTCGCGGTACCGCCTTCAAAGGCTCCGATTGTCTCGCCTTCGCCCGCCGCGAAAGCGGGATTGGTCGAAACCTCGATCGTCACCGGCGCGCCGCCGTCCCACAAGATGGTGTAGTCATTGGCCGTCTCGCCGTGTTCGGCGGCGACTGAGCCAATTGTAGTGTCGGCCTTGGCTTCGGTGCTTGGCTGGGTGCACGCGGCAAGGCTAAGCGCGAGCGCAACGCATGAAATGGCTAAACGCATGTCGGTTCTCCTGAAATTCGGATCAGTAATCAAGGCGCAGACCAAACAGGTAGCGCGCGCCAAAGCCTTCGACCTGGTTCGGCGTGACGGGCGTGTTGGTGTATCGAACGTCGACCGCGTTGGTGAGGTTGTTGGCATCGGCAAACAGCGTCACCGCCGCGCCCTCGAAGAGACTGGTAAAGGTGTAGCGGATCGAAGCGTCCACGCGCTCCTGAGCGTTCCAGAACACATCGTTGCCATCGCTCTCGGTCTCATCAAGCCAGTCGTCGCGATAGGTGTAGCTAAGCCGGGTTGAGAGGCCGAACTTCTCGAAAAACACCGATCCGTTGAAGATGAAATCCGAGGTGCCCGGCAAGTTCAAGTCGCGCTCGGTGCGTCCGGCCAGCGCGGGGATCGTGAACGAGCTGTCAAGGAACGTCGCCGACGTCTCGACCCCAAAGCCGCCCAAAAAGCCGTCTGTGAAGGCCGAAGCCCGGCCCACGAAGTTAACCTCCAAACCATAAAGCTCGCCGTCCTCGCCATTGGCGAAGCTGGTGAAGAGGCCCGGCGTGCCCGGAGCGATCGCGCCGGGATTGAAAGAGGAGATATCATCAAAGGGCGTTTGTTCGGCGAAGATCACGTTGTCGATGAAGCGCGCAAAGCCCGCGATGGAGAGGATGCTTCCTTCGGCAAAGTAATACTCAAAGCTGAGATCACCGCCGAACGAGGTTTCCGCGTCAAGATCGGGGTTGCCACCCGTTACGTTCACGAAGTTGCCACCGGTCGCCACGTCAGTCGCGTCAACCGCAACCGAAGCGCGCGCTTCGATGTAGGTTGGTCGGTTGACGCCTGATGAAAACGAGGCGCGCAAGATGGCATCATCGCTCAGATTGAAGTTGGCGTGCACGCTGGGCAGAAAATTGAAATAGTTATTCTCGGCCACGACCGGCGAGATCACTGTCGGACCCGTGGGGTCACCCTCATCATCGACCGGGGTGAACGCGCTGTTCCCGCTTGAAGTGAATTCGGTCGCCTCGATGCGCGCGCCGAAGATCAGGCTGCCCCAATCAAACTCGCTCGTGACCATCGCGTAGGCGGAATAGATGTCTTCCTCGATTTCAATCGCGAGATCGGGCGGAACATCCAAGTCGAAACTGGTGCCGGCGGCTTCATACGCGTCGATGAGACCGACGCTGTCAAAGAAAGTGCCCCCGATCGAATTGTTGAAGTCAGTGTCCCACGGTTCGCCCGTGTCGAAATCGGCGATGTTGACGCTGTCGGGCGAAGGCAGGAAGTCAAAGAAAATGTCAGACCCGTCGGCCTCGCGCATATCGAACTTGCCGCCAATCTTCAGCGTGGAGACATTACCGAAAAGCTCGATGTCGCCTTCCAGATCCGCCTTGAACTGCCAAGCGTCGATATCGAGAGAGGAGCGTGCGGGCAGGATGAAGTTCGCGCCATAGGCGACGTCGCCGATAACCGCAGGCTCCCCGGTGAACAGTTGGCGCAGGTTGAGCACGGGGTCCTCAACATCTGTTAGATCGAAGTCTCCTCCGATCGCGGCAAACGTGCTGAAAGGGATCACCAGGTCGACGTCATTGCGCGTTTCGGTGTAATTGATGCGCGCGTCGAGCGTCCAGTCCCCGAACATAAAGTCCGCGCCGAACGTGTTGGTGAACGTCGAGTTTTCGTAGCGCCCATCCTGCAGCAGGCGCGTGACCGAGATGAAGTCGTCGCTCAGCGTTTGACCGGGCGCAATCGGGCCCGTTTCGGCGTCAAAAGCCGTCCCGCCCGAGAAGACAAACGCCTCGGTGCTGGCGTCGAGCGCGAATTGATACTGATTGCGCTGTTCGTCGTCGATGAACTCGGAATAGGTCGAGGTGACGAACACCCGATCCAACACGCCATTGCCGCGGACCTCGAAGCGTCCGCCATAGGCGTTGTCTTGCCGCTCAACGAGGTAGTTGCGAAACTCGATCGTCGGGAAAGCGCCATCGACGACGTCAAACTCACGATTGTCGGTGATCTGATCGCGCCCGTTGTGCGAACCGAAGACGACGAAACCCACGCGATCGTTCGACCAAGACAGGCGCCCGTTGTAGCGCTCAACATCGCCGTTCCCGAGCTCTTGCACCCCGTAGCCACCTTCGACTGAAACGCTGAAGCCGTCGCGCGCGAAGGGATCAAAGGTGCGCATATTAATGAAGCCCGAGACCGCTTCGCCGGGCATGTCGGGCGTGATCGCCTTGTTGGCTTCGACTGCGCTCACGATTGTGGCCGGGAAACTGTCGAAACGCGGAATGCGTCCGTTCTCGGCACCCGGAATATCGACGCCGTCAAACGCAATCGCTGTGAAGCGGAAAGGCGCACCGCGAAAGTTTACAAAACGCGCCTGGCCTTGGTCGCGCTCGACGGCGACTCCGGGTAGGCGATTGAGCGCGTCCGCGAGGTTCTGATCGGGGAAACGACCAATTGTGTCGGACGAAATGACATCGACCACGTTCGGGGCTTTGCGCTTTGTTTCGAGCGCTGCGTTGATGCTGTCGGCGATCGGAGTGGCGGTCACAACAATCGTGTTGCCATTGGCAGGCTCGTCCTCGGCGTCTTGATCTTGCGCCCACGCCGGTGCGACCAGAGTGAAACAAGCGCTTGTGAAAAGCGCAGCGCGCAAAGAGATTCTGGAAGTACGATAAGCCATAGTGATTCCCCGTTTTATGCAGTGCGACAAAGTGCGGGTTATCGAGGCAGCGTGATGGTTCGGCGTCCGAGCGAAGTCAGTTTGGTGGCGAACGCGGCGCGTGTTTCACCGACTGGTAACTTACTGAATGGTCAGCCGCTAAAACTGTTTCATTTCAGAGTCCTGGCGTGGTGTGCGCATTGAGGCACACAATCTGCTTTTCAAGTAAATTTCGAGAAAGCTTCGCTATTATCGACCAGCTCTTATCTCTTTTGGCCAATTTTCGGCGTAATATGACGGATTTGTTTCGTTCTCCTCCAAAATATGATCTCTTTGCGACAATTGTGACAATTCAAATGCTTGTGACATCGGTCCTTTTAAATCAACATTGAATCACGTTGTGTTGTCTCGACAGTCACAATACTGGCACCGGTTCGTCACAAATCTATCGCCTTTAAAAGCTATGACCGTTGAGACCGCTTACGGGAAACGCTGCTAAGAGGGGATCACATGCCTAACTGTCCATTGTGCTGGACGCACCGTATCGCATGGTGCGTGGCTTCAACCGCTCCATTTCAAGCGACCGCGCAATCGGGCTCATCTGCCGCCGCCATGTCACCCTTGGCGCGCTTCTTTGAAGCGGGTGGGCCGATCATCATCATTCTGGCGATTCTTGCGGTGCTCGCTTTGGGTGTGGCGATCGTAAAGGCGGTGCAGTTTGTGCGGATTGGCGTGGGGCGCAGCGGCTTTGTAAGCGACGTCGTTCAAAAGCTCCGCGTGGAGGATTGGAAAGAGGGCTCGAGCTTCTCGAGGCCAAGCCCAATCCGGTGGCCCGAGTTATGGCCGCTGCCGTGCGCGGCAAGGCCGACCCTAAAATGGAAGACCAGGTGGTGCGCGAAGAGGTAACTCGGGTGGCGCAAGCTCAGCTCGACGCGATGGAGCGCGGTCTGGCGTTGCTGAGCCTGATTGCCACAATTGCCCCGCTCATCGGGCTTCTGGGAACCGTCCTGGGCGTGATCGAGGCGTTCCAGCAAATGGAAGGGGTGGGTGACCGGATCGAACCGGCGGTTCTGGCCGGGGGCATATGGGAAGCGCTGCTCACAACGGCCGCTGGCCTCTCCGTTGCGATCCCGGCCGCAGTCTTCTTTACGTGGTTGCAGCGTTCGGTCGATGTCGAGGCGCAGCGCATGGAAGACGCGGCGACGCAGGTCTTTACCATCCCGCTTTACGACGCGGTCGCGCATGAGGATCTGGACCCTGCGCCGGTGTCCTCACGCGCCACGCCAGCCAACGGCGCGGTGGCCGCAGCCTGATGCATATTCGCCGCAAGCGTCGCAACATCGTTCTTCTGAACGTGACGCCGCTGATCGACGTAGTGTTCATCCTGCTCGTCTTCTTTATGCTTGCCGGATCGATTGAACCCGAAGACGCCTTTCCCGTCACCCCCGCCGCTTCCCTCAGCGAAAAGCGCGGTGACATTCAGGATCTGGTCGTGCTGGTCAGCAAAGAAGGCGAGGTCGCGATCAACGACAAGGCCATTGCGCGCGGTGAGCTTGAGCCGGAGATACGCCGCATCCTGACCGAGCAGGCCGAAGCGCTGATCCAGCTTAAACCGGACGCGGGCGCGAAGGCCAAGGAAGTGATCGCGATCATGGAAGACATCCGTAGCGGTGGGGCGGCCTATATCGTCTTGCTGACCGTTGGCGGCGCCAAGGCTTCGGGATGAGCGGCGCGACCATCTCTTGGTCGAGCGCGATCGCGCATACTGAAAGGGGCGAAAATGGCTTGGATTTGAAGTCTGTTGTCTTCCGGGCGGTCGGCTATCCGACCACTCCACCTTTTGCGGCTGCTAGGCTGGGGAGCGGACGAAGGATAACAGATTGTCTCGCGCCGCAAGCAGCGACTTTTCCAGTCTGCCGTCTGTGCAATTCCCTTGATCATCAAACGGCTTGGCCGACGAGCTGATCGGGACCTGCATGGGTGTTGGCCAGCCCCGCAACGCGTGAACGATATCGCGAAGCGAGGATAAGGTGTTGACGGCGCCCTGCAGCCCTCCGCCCGCCGCGACGCATAGAACCGGCCGCCCGGTGAGGTATGCGCGCTCGTCCTCCATCAGCGGCTGAAGGTGATCAAGCGCGTTCTTGATCAAGCCCGATGGTGCGCCGTGATACACAGGTGAGGACAGGACGACCGCATCGGCATTCCGAACCGCTTCCAGATAGCCATCAAGCCGCTTATCATCGTTCCCGCCGCGCGGGCTGAACATGGGGAAGTCGATATCGCACCCGACAAAGGAGCTCGTCGCACAGCCCTCGCGTTCGAGCGACGACAGCATCCAGTTAAGGGCTGTTTCGCTGGTCGAACTCTCCCGCAAAGCGCCGCCAATTCCAACAACCCGCACACGCGCCATTAATGGGCCGCCTTCACGTGATGGCGGCATTTCATAAGTGGCTGGATTTTAGTACCAAATGCTTCTACGCCTTCGACGAAGTGGTCGAAGGTCAAAAGGACACCGCCTGTACCGGGCACTTGGGCCATTTCATCGAGCATCTTTGCGACATTTTCATAGCTGCCAACCAAGGTGCCCATATTCAGGTTCACCGCGCCTTCGGGGGCCGCCAATTGGCGGACATTGGTGGTCTCGTTGACGGTATCTTTGGCGCCTTGATCAATCAGCCAACTGATCGCGTCTACATCGGTGCCCTCGTTATAGCTTTTCCACTTGGCCATGGCTTTTTCATCGGTTTCATCAGCAATCACCATCACCAAGACGAAGGTCTGGACATCACGCTTAGTGTCTTTGGTAAAATTGGCGAGCCGCTCATTGTTGAAGGCGAAGGCCTGCGGGGTGTTTACGCCTTTGCCAAGGCAAAAGGCGTAGTCCGCCCACTTGGCCGAAAAAGCGAGGCCATTGTCCGATGAGCCGGCGCAAATGATCTTCATGTCGCCCTCTGGCTTTGGGAAGACCCGGCAATCGTCCATTGTGTAATACTTGCCCTTCAGGTCTGAGACGCCAGTGTCCCATAGGTCACGCAGGACATGGGCGTACTCGTCGAGCATCTCGTAGCGGTTCTTGAAGTGATCATCGCCGGGCCACACGCCCATTTGGGTGTATTCCGGTGGTTGCCACCCGGTCACCAGATTGAGACCAAATCGGCCGCCGCTTATGGAATCGATTGTGTTGCCCATGCGCGCTGCAAAGGCGGGCGGAATGATCAACGTGGGAACAGTGGCGTAGATCTTGATCCGCTCGGTAACCGCCGCGATGCCCGCCATGAGGGTGAAGCTCTCAAGCCCGTAATCCCAGAACTCCGTCTTGCCGCCAAAGCCGCGCAGTTTGATCATCGAAAGCAGAAAGTCGAAGCCGTGCTGCTCCGCCTTGAGGGCGATCTCTTTGTTGAGATCATAAGACGGCATGTATTGCGGCGCGTTTTCCGAAATCAGCCATCCATTGTTGTTGATAGGAATAAAGACCCCGATTTCCATTCCCTATGCTCCCATCCTGTTTAGTTCGCCCCAGCGTGCTCCGGTCGGCCTGACCAGTCCCGTTGGAGCCGCCGTCGCCTAATCTTTGCCGATATGCGCAACACTGGCAATCTCGACGAGAAATTCGGGTTTCACTAGCTCGCATTTAATACAATAGCGTGCAGGCTTGGGGCCGGGAAAGTACGCGGCGTACACTTCATTTATGGCCTGATAGTTGTCCCAGTCGGTCACAAAGATGTGGTTGAACGTGATATCGCTCATCGCGCCGCCAACGTCTTCGATTATGGTCTTGATTGTTTCGAGCACGTGGCGGGTTTGCGCCGCCGGATCGCCGGGATGCAGCACGGAATTGTCCGGCGCAAACGCGAGAATGCCAGAGGTGTAGATAACGCCAGCAGCCTTGGTGCCACCTGAAAAGGGCGCAATGGGTGTGGGCAGGCTGGCTGGATTGATCGCTTCAAAGGGCATTACTGGAACTCCTCCTTAACCGGCTCAATACGCGCCAGAGATGCTTTGAAATCGTCTACGGTGGCCACCCAGCCGAAGAAAGTCTCGACATTGTAAACCGTAGCTTGCTGAAGGAATTCCGGACCCAGATGATGGGTTGCGTCTTCCAGCATGGTGCAGAAATATTCGAGATGGAAACCGTCGCGCAACGTTGATTCAACGCAGACATTTGTGGCGATCCCGACAAACACCAAATTGCGGATTCCGCGCGAACGCAAAAGGCTGTCCAGCGGGGTGTTGAAGAAAGCTGAATAGCGCGGCTTAGCCACGCAAATATCACCCGGCTGGGGTTTGAGCGCATCGACCATTTCGTAATCCCACCCGCCCCTTGCGAGCAGCTTGCCA
>JBCCKJ010000064.1:0-10302 GCA_039027455.1 Pseudomonadota bacterium
CGCCTTGATCGTCACGGCATCCTCGGGCGGCGTCTTATACTGGGCTGCCAGAAGCGTCATCGACGGAACCGCGATGACCACAAGGATGACCGCCGGAAGAATGGTCCACACCACCTCGATCGCGGTGTTGTGCGTCGTCTTGGAGGGCACTGGATTGGCGCGGCGGCTGTAACGCACCATCGTGTAGATCAGCAGTCCGAGCACAAACAGGCTGATCACAGTGATGACCGGGAGCAGGAAGTAGTTGTGCATCCACAGCGCATAAGCGCCGGTTTCAGTGTATTGATCCTGGAAGGTCAGCGACTTGGCCATCGCGCCGGGCGTGTCGGCGCGCGGATCGGTCGGCATACCCTTGTCGAGCGTCGGCGCCATCGGCACATACGCGTTAGCCGGAGCGGCTTCGACCGCCTCAACCACGTCGGCAGCGACAGGCGCGGCTTCGTCTTGTGCCATCGCCGCCGGAGCGAACATAGCGCCCATCAAAGCTGCGATTGCGAGCAGGGTGACCCTAATCCGGTCGAAGTGTTGACCCATGTTCATGTGCCCAGTTTTATCCAATTTTAATCCCATCAGCGTGCCGCTCAGTTGCCCCTATGGACAAACCCCACGCAGCTGCGCTGCATCGACAACATGGCCGATCTATTTGCCCCATTAGCCGCGCTTGCTCATGCTCTCAAGCGCTTCTAGGGAGAAAATTATGCAAGCGGGCGTGATAGGTTCGCAAGCTTATGCCTTTTCCCCCGCGCCCTACGCCTTGAATCGGATAAATATGACCGTGTCTGAAAGCCTGCCAAAAACTGTTGATGAAGTCCTCAATGAATTCCGCGAAAGCGGTGCGCTATTGGAGGGACACTTCATCCTTTCATCAGGTCGTCGTAGCCCAATTTTCCTGCAGAAGATGTTGGTTTTTCAAGACCCTGTGCGTACGGAAAGCCTCTGCCGCGCGCTAGCAAATCTTATCAACGAGAAGTTTGGCGAGGTGGACGTTATCGTCTCTCCGGCCATGGGCGGTGTTATTCCAGGATACGAAACCGCTAGAGCACTCGGTTGCCGTGCCATTTTCGTTGAGCGTGAAGACGGCGAGTTCAGCTTACGACGCAACTTCGAAATCCAATCCGGCGATCGTGTCGTAATGGTTGAAGACATGGTGACAACTGGACTCTCTTCGCGCGAATGCATCGCCGCCATTCGCAAGCATCCGGGCGAATTGATCGGCGCGGCATGTCTCATCGACCGTTCGAATGGACGCGCTGAAATCGGAGTGCCGTTCGCCGCTTTGGCCACGCTGGATGTCCCTGACTATGACCCAGACGATTTGCCACCCGAGCTTGCGGCATTACCGCCGGTTAAGCCTGGCAGCAGAGGCCTTGCATGACCGCGCCTCTTCGCCTCGGCGTCAACATTGACCACGTTGCTACCATTCGCAACGCGCGCGGCGGCGATCACCCCGATCCGGTGCGCGCCGCGGAAATCGTGGCGCGCGTAGGCGGCGATGGGATCACGGCGCACCTACGCGAAGACCGGCGCCATATTCGCGACGAAGACTTAGCGCGCATTCAAGATGCGACTGATCTGCCGCTCAACCTTGAAATGGCGGCGACGCCCGAAATGCTCGAAATCGCGCTGCGTCACAAACCGCACGCCGCCTGCATTGTCCCCGAAAAGCGCGAGGAACGCACGACGGAAGGCGGATTGGACGCCGCTGGCCTAGACAACACACTCGCACCTATTGTCGAGGAGTTGCGAGGAGCGGGCATTCGCGTCTCGCTGTTTATCGAGGCAAACGAACGCCAATTAGACGCGGCTTTAAGGCTCGGCGCACCGGTGGTGGAATTCCACACCGGGGAATACGCCCATGCTTTCCTCGACGAGGACCACGAAAAAGTGGCGAGCGAAGTCAAACGCATTTCGGACATGGCCGCGCTGGCTGCTAAAAACGGGATCGAGCCGCACGCTGGCCACGGCCTGACCTTCGAAAACGTACAGCCGATTGCCGCGATACCGCAGATCGCTGAGTTGAACATCGGGCATTATCTGATTGGCGAGGCGGTGTTCACTGGGCTTGAGAACGCGATCCGCCATATGCGCGAGTTGATGGATGCGGCTCGTTGACCTCACTGCCCGATCCGACCGATCCGTCAAAAGAGCTGACCAAAGAACAAACCCGCTGGGCGTTCGCTGCGGCCACCCTATTTCTGAGCGCCGTGGGTCTATTGGGCTATGCTTTCGCGAGCGGCGCGTTCATCCCGTTCGCGATTGGGTGGGTGGTGCTGCAGATGTTCGGCTATGTCGGTGCCCTGCGTTTTGCGCACGGAGATCTCGCCCATCCGCTGTTCAAGAGCCAAGTGATGCTGCATGGGATGGCGCTGGTGCTGCTGGTCGGAGTACTGTTTCGTGGAGGATGACAGTCCGGATTTCGGCCCTAATCGGCAACGACATGAGAGGTTCAAGAAATGGTATTTCCGGATAGTCCATATCTTTTTAGTTATTGTCTTCGTTCCGGCTCTCATCGTCATTACTTGGAGCAATATCGCCGCAGAGGGAAACCAAGCCGACCACGGCGTTTTGCATCATCTTGGCTTGGCCCTTCTGATGGCGGCCTTCGCTGGCGGCGTGTACCTCTTCGTCCGGTTCGTTAGCTGGGTACTTGATGCGGTAACCGACTTGCTTGATGCGATAGGACCAAAAAAATGATAATCGGCTTGGGATCAGACCTTTGCAATATCGAACGCATTGCCAATTCGATCGACCGGTTTGGTGAGCGGTTTGAGAACCGCGTCTTCACCGAAGTTGAGCGCGCCAAGGCTCGCCGACGCCCTTTCACTATCGCGGGCACGTACGCCAAACGCTTCGCCGCCAAAGAGGCGTATAGCAAAGCTGTAGGGACCGGATTTCGCCGGGGCGTGTATATGAAAGATATCGGGGTGGTGAACGCGCCCTCGGGCGCGCCGACGCTGGCGCTCACCGGTGGGGCTGCAAAGCGGCTTGAAGAATTGACGCCTGCGGGGCATGAGGCGCGCATTCATCTCACCCTCACCGATGACCATCCATGGGCGCAGGCCTTTGTGATTATCGAAGCGTACCCTAAAGTATAAGCATGTCGGCGAAGTTACCGATTACACAGCGAAACGAGACCATTGAGCGAACCCACCCCCACCACGACGACAACGGATCCCGACGCCGCTACTCCCGGCGTCAATGGCGAAGTATCCTTAGCCGAATCCGCGAAAGAGCCTGCGAAGGACGATGAAAGCGTCAATTGGTTCGCCGAAATCCGTGGCCTTGCGCTTATGCTGCTTGCGGTGTTGGCGTTCCACAGTTTGGTAGCGAAACCGTTTTATATTCCGTCAACGTCGATGATGCCGACGCTGCACGTGGGCGATCGTCTGATTGTCAGCAAATACCCGTATGGTTGGTCCTGGGCTTCAGCGAGCTTCCACATGCTGCCTCGCGGAGAATGGCGCGTTTTCGGCTCCACGCCCGAATACGGCGACATCGTCATCCCGGTGCATCCGACGCGTAACGAAGACTATATCAAGCGCGTGGTCGCACGCCCTGGAGATACAATCGAAGTGCGAGAAGGCCGGATCATTCTCAACGGAGAGATGATAAAGCGAGAAGTCGTTCCCTCAGTGAAAATACCCTTTGAACCCGATCTGCTTTGTAATGGCCAGCCGTGCCTTTCGAGCTTTGCCCGTTTCCGCCAGCGAGACGCGGAAACCGGTCAAGAGTTTTACGCCCCTCCGACCTACCGTGAAACGCTGCCCAATGGCGCGTCTTATCTCGTTATCGATCACAAGAACCAGCCCTTGGATGATTACGGCCCCTACACTGTGCCCGAAGGCCATGTTTTCGTAATGGGAGACAACCGTGATGAAAGCGCCGACAGCCGCGCGCCCGCCGAATTGCGAGGGTTGGGCGATGCGATCCCGCTGGAGAACATTGGAGGTCGCGCGGAGTTCATCACCTTCAGTCTGGACGGTTCCACCACCTGGAACCCCGTCAGCTGGTTCACCAGTCTCAGAGGCGAACGCGCGTGGAGCACTCTACGCCCGGCCAAAGCCGAAACCCCAAACAACTAAGAGCGCTCAAAACGGCTTCGCTTGAACCATGGCCAAAAAATTTCTCTATTTCATCGCGATTTGCATCGTTCTGTTTCTGGTGGGACGGATCAGTTACGAGCTGTTTCAGAAAGAGATCGCCAAGATAGCCCTGGTGCCCAGCGCGGAGTTTTCGCCGCAAACTCCGCTTGAAGTGAGCGCGTACGAAGATCCAGCGCTATGGATCTCGCGCCCCGGCATGGGCGTGAGCGATCCGGCGCGTTGGCAGCCCGCCTACGCCGCCTCGAGCGAAGCTCAAGGGGATGAAGCCGCTTTGCCCCAACGCGGCTCCGCACCGGACGCACCGGATTTTGCGGTCTTTTTTGTGCACCCGACCAGCTATCTCAGCCGCGAGAGCTGGAACGCACCCATCGGTGAGGATGCCGACACTGAAGCTGATCAGATCGCCCAAACTTACGTGCGTGGGATGGCCAGTCCGTTCAACTCAGCGTCGCAGATTTGGGCGCCGCGCTATCGCCAAGCGACCATGGGCGCGTTTTTAACCGACCAACCCGAAGCCCAAAGCGCCATAGACGCCGCCTACGCCGATGTGCGCGAGGCCTATCGTTTCTTTCTTTCTTCGATCAGTGAAGAGACACCAATCGTTCTGGCCGGACACAGCCAAGGGTCGCTCCACCTGTTGCGACTGCTCCGCGAGGAAGTGATGCCGCAGCCCGAGGCGCAGCGCCTTGTCGCCGTCTACGCGATTGGCTGGCCCGTTTCGGTCGAACATGATCTCGAAGCTATGGGCATCCCAGCCTGCGCGACGTCGGCGCAAACCGGGTGTCTCATTTCATGGTCCAGCTTTGCCGAGCCCGCCGATCCTTCAGCCGTGATCGAGACTTACGCCGCTTCAACCGGGTTTGACGGAACGCCACGCGGCGACAGCCAGATATTGTGCACCAATCCGCTTACAGGGGAATTCGGCGGCAGCGCCCTGGCCGAGGCCAATCTGGGAACACTCGTTCCTGACGAGACGATTTCAAAAGGCGAACTGGTGCCCGCCGCCGTGCCCGCGCGCTGTGATGAGCGCGGCATCCTGTTGATCGGCGACCCGCCTGAGCTGGGATCCTATGTCCTGCCGGGCAATAACTATCACGTGTATGATATCCCGCTGTTCTGGGCGAACACGCAGGCCGATGTGGTGCGCCGCGTCTACGCGCTGGTGACGCCCGTTGCTGCAGGCGAAACGGAAGCGACCTCCTGATCACAGACAACGCCCTCGATTTTCGCGAAGCGCTCGAAGAAGGCGGAGTGCTGCTCGGTCTGGATCTGGGCACCAAAACCATCGGGACCGCGCTTTGCGACGCGGGGTGGCGCTTTGCCACGGCTGGTAAGACTCTGGGGCGCGGAAAGTGGGGCCGCGACAAAGACCGGATCGCCGAGTTGATCAAGGATCGCGGCGTGGTCGGTCTAGTCTTGGGATTGCCGCTCAATATGGACGGTTCGGAAGGGCCGCGCGCGCAATCAAGCCGGGCCTTTGCGCGCAATCTCGACAGCGCGTTTTCGCTTCCGGTGATGCTTTGGGACGAACGCTGGTCCACATCCAGTGCGGAAGGGGCGATGATTGCGCAAGATATGAGCCGCGCCAAGCGCGCCGAAGCGATCGACAGCCACGCCGCGGCAGTGATCCTGCAAGGCGCAATTGACCGGCTGGCGGGGGGAGTGATCTAGCTCGCGAGTGCAACTCTGCGCTTTTTGGCGATCTCGGCGACCATCCGGCTGCCGCACCGCTCACCTTCGCGCCACAACGCATCGCGCCCCTCTTGATCGAGCAAACCGGCGCGCGCTTCAAAACTCGCCAACCGCAGCCGCTCGCTAGGGTGCCCTTCCCCCACCCATTGGGCATAGTCCAAAGCTTCGTCTGTGCCGCTCGCCACCGCGACGCGCAGGAACGCCTCAGTTGCGTTAGGGCTGAGCACGCGGGCGACTTCGTTTCGCTCAGGATCAAAAGCGTATTGGTCAAACCATCCTTGCACCGGATCGACATGCATGACGTTCAGCGAGATCGAAAGCGCTTCAGGCGGCAATTGCGAATGCACGTCTACGTGCGCTCGGTAAAGCATCAGCTTGCCCTCGTGCAGCGCGCTTCGTTCCACAAAGCGCAGTCCGGCCCGTTCCCCCGGATAGCCCACGACGTTCTCGTAGTCGTACTCGTAGTAATCGCTGCGGTAGCCCGGCCCGACATATCCAGCTGTTAGAAAGCTGAAGTTGTGATCGTGCGGCACGTCGTAAACGAAATTGGCGGCCCCGCTTGTTTTGAAGCACAAATCCTGTGGGGTGGGCCAGATGTTGGCTCGCAAGAACATTGACCCGCGTAGCCCCGAAAGAATGATCGCCTGCGGACCATATTCGCTGCTCGCGCTTGAGACGCTTGCAGCCCCCAGCCGCCCCGCAAGTTGATCGATCAGCGCATCCGCCAAAAACGTGCGATTGTTGGTCAAGCGCCGCAGCCACAAGGCGGCTTCGTTGCGATTGCCTTCATCGCGAGGATCGAAATTCAGATCGGCTAAGGCTTCAATCGCTTCAGGCAAGGAGCAGGTTTCGTGTATCGGATTGTCGATCACCAAGGGCATGAAACCGGCTCCTTCATCGCCGCGGTCAATTCGGGCTGTGCAGCCATCAGTTGGGTTCTCAAGGCTTTGGCTGGCGCGCTCAGCGGATCGTCGCTGAGTTGGGAAAGCCGGGTGAGCACAGTCAGCCCGGCTTTGGCGTCGAGGCCGAGGAGTTGGCGCGCCGCTTCCCATCGCACCTCAACATCTTCTTCCCGATTGAGCGCGGTGGCGCGGATCGCTTCGCAAGATTGCTCGGCTTTCATCGCGCCGAGCACTCCCAGCGCCATCACCGCTTGGCTGGCGGATTTATCTGCGCTGGCGGTTTGCAAGACCTCACCCGACGAGATTTGGACCAGGCAGGTGGGCCTTGGCTTTGCGGGCTCTCGGACCAGCTGGAGTATGAGAAGCGAGCGAGTGACCAGTAGGATCTGACGCGCTTCGGTTGCAGTTTGCGTGGTTATCGTATCGCCTTCGCTCCACTGACGCTTGTGGATCTGCACGCGGCTTGAGGCGGCGCGCTCGAGCTCCCATCCCGTGCCCTGTCCGCTGACGATGATCTCGTGCGCTTCACGGTCTGCGAAAAGTGCCGTGTCTGGCGCATGATCGGTGCCCAAAGGCTCATACGCAACAAGGTTGAGACGGGCTCTGTTCGCGGCAAGAAGGCGGATGGTCGCCAAACCTTGGGACACTTGAAACCGAAACGGCGCCTCGGCCAGCTCCCGATCCCGCAAAACCGCGACTATTCTCTCGAAAAGCGAATTCGCAAACCGGCACGCGGAGCGATGATCGCTGACTAACAAGCCAAGCGCAGAGCAATCGGCTAACTCCGCGCCAGCCGCGTAACGGACAAGGTCTCGCTGGACGCGCCGGACATCTTGTGAAACCAACCAGCTGTGATGAACTGCCTTTGCGCTCTCTATGGCCGAGATGCGCGTCTGCGGGGGTTTGGGAATCCGCAGACGCGCAATAACTGGATGGACATGCATTGGCCGTGTCCTCCCAGCGTCCGATCTAAACCGCTGCTTCGGGCGGCATCACATCGTAGACATAGACCATGATGGACACGACGCCGTCGTTGTAGGCCGCTGTGTTCTGCGCCAGCGAACCAAACAGGCCCTGACCGGCTTCGAGGCCGGGAAGCGAGCTAACGTCAATTTTCGGTATGTTCATTTGCAGTCCCCTTGGTTCAACGCCCCGTAAAATGCCGGGACGCGAGGGGGGAAATTGGCGCATACAAATCGCGTCGTGAAATTAAGACATTGTAATAAATGCAATCGCGTCCCAAGGCTGTTCGGCGATGAGCGAGACCTCCAAATCAGGCGCACTTGGCCCTTTCGACCCGGTGCAGGCGTGCAAATTTTTCTTCCGCCATGGCCATTCGGGCTGGCTCGGATTGCGCTACAGCGATCATGGGGAAAACTGGGTTCAGCTTGAGCTGCCGTGGCGCGAAGATTTGCTGGGAGAACCGCACAGTTCGGTGCTGGCGTCCGGCCCGATTGTCAGCCTGATGGACATGGCAAGCGGTATGTCGATTTGGCAAACGTCAACAACGTTTACGCCCATTGCGACGCTGGACCTGCGCGTGGACTACCAGCGCCCCGCGCGCGAGCGGACAAGCGTTTTCGGGAGGGTCGAATGCTATCGTACTACGCGTTCGGCTGCCTTTGTGCGCGGGGTGGCGCATGATGGCGACATCGATGATCCGGTGGCGCATGTTGCCGGTGTGTTTATGACGATTGCCAGCGATCCCCGGCAGAAAGAGCGTAAGGATGGCTGAAACCTATCCCGCCGATCATCTGCCCGCTTACGCGCGCTCTCTAGGGATCACAATCGACCGGAGCGAAAACGATCTTCCCGTTCTGACGGTCAGTTTCGGGCAGAATGTCGAAGGGCGCCCTGGCGCCTTTCACGGGGGCGCTACCGCTGGCTTGCTGGAAAACGCTGGCTACGCCGCCTTGCGCACCGTTCTTCTGCGCGATGGGCGCGATCCTGTCCTCAAACCGATCAACATTACGGTGCAATATCTTTCGGCTGGCAAGCAAAAGCAGACCTATGCGTTAGGCCGGATTACGCGTCTTGGCCGGCGCAACGCCAACCTAACGGTCGAAGCTTGGCAAGACGACCGCGAGCGCCTGATAGCGAGCGCGGTCATGAACATTTTGATGGCGTAACGGCCACTCGCTTCAGCGATCGCGCTCTCGCTCGCTCAAGAAATCACCGACGAGTTCTCCGTTCTCGTCAAGCCGCAATTTGAATGGCACCCCGTCTATTTCGGTTTCAATGGTGATACCCTCTTCATCAAAGCGGATTTGCGATCCATCTTCGTCAAGGGGAATGACCGCGCCGTCTTCGACATCGAAGGGCTGCACCGGACCATCGGGGTCGGGCGAATTGGACGGTCTCGGTCGCGGCGCGGCCTTCAACGATAGCGCGCCGCGCATAAAGTCTTTCCAGATGCGCGCAGGCAATCCCCCGCCCGTGACGTTGCCTAGAGAGGAGTTGTCGTCGTTGCCGACCCACACGCCGACGACCAGCTCTTCTTCGCCCTCGCCAGCGTAGCCAACGAACAAAGCGTCGCGCGAATCCTGGGTCGTGCCGGTCTTGCCGTAATTCGCGATGGGCAGGGTCGCGGCGCGACCGGTGCCCTTATTGATCGCGCGGCGCAGCATAGCCTCCATCTCGTCGTGCGCGGTTGACGAAACGCGGACTTCCTTGCCTGAGAATACGTCCCAAACCCAGTCGCCAAAGCTTTGTTCTTCTGGCTCAAAAGCGTAAGGCTCAACGGGAAAATCGTTCGCCGCCAAGCCCGCGTAGGCGCTGGTCAATTCAAGCAACGTCATCGTCGATGTGCCCAAGGCCAGACTGGGGTCACCCTCGGGCAAGGGCGAGTTGACCCCCATCGAACGCGCCGTGCGGATGACCCGCGCGCTGCCCACCTCGTTGAACAGGCGAACCGCAGCAACGTTACTTGAGCTGGCCAAGGCGTCTTCCAACGTGATCTCTTCGGAGTACTTCTCTCCGTAATTCTTGGGACGATAGCTGCCCATTTCAATCGGCGTGTTGGGGATCGTGTCATCCGGCTCCCAGCCCGCTTCCAACGCTGCCAGATACACAAACAATTTGAACGTAGACCCCGGTTGGCGGCGCGCCTGCGTCACCCGGTTGAACGGACTTTTCGCGTAGCTTTTGCCGCCCACCATCGCGACGACTTCACCTGTAGGGCGCATCGCCACCAGCCCGACTTGCGCTTCGCCCAGACCTGCGCGCCCGATCACCCGATTGGCCAAGCTTTGGAGCCGCGCGTCCAGCGTGGTCTCGAGCACCTGGCTCGCGTAACCACTTTCTGTCTGCTCGCGCGCGATAGGCAGTGCCCAATCCGCAAAATACGTGCCCGTGGGTAGATCGTTGCGCGTGCGGGAATCGATCCTAGGATTGGGCAAAGCGTCAGCCTCGGCCTCGGTCAGGTATCCTTCTTGCACCATCGCCCCGACCACCAGATCCATCCGCTTGCTCGCGCGGTCATAATGACGCGTGGGCGCGTAGCGCGATGGCGCCTGCAACAATCCGGCAAGCATGGCGGCCTGCTGTGGCAAAAGGTTTTCCGGCTGACGATAGAAGTAATGCAACGAGGCCGCGCGCAATCCGTA
>JBCCKJ010000065.1:0-10295 GCA_039027455.1 Pseudomonadota bacterium
CCGCGTAGGTGGTTAACGAGACGTTACTCTAGTCGCACGTAGCAACCCGTGGCAATCGCGTTAACCAAGGCGGGTCAGATTGAGCGCGTCGAGCAGTGCATAACGCGCGGCGACAACGGTTTTCGCTAAGCTTTCCGAGCCGAGATCAGCCGGATCAATCTGCTCCGGCCAATTCGCACCGATGACGCTTTCCAGCAAATCGGCTTTGGCTTCATCGAACAGGAAACGCGGGTCGACCGTGGCGGGATCGCAGACGACGCGCAGACGCAGGCAGGCGGGGCCTCCGCCATTGGCCATGCTCTGGCGCACATCGACGGGTATCACCTCGCGAATAGGCCCGTTGGAAGCCATCAGCTCCTCGCAATAGGCCCACACGCTCGCGGATTCGCGGCATTCCTCGGGTACGATCAGCGCCATGGTCCCGTCGGGCCGGGTGATGAGCTGCGCGTTGAACAGGTAGGTGCGGATCGCTTCGGCAAGGCTGATCGCGTCGCTGGGCACTTCGACCACCTCAAGCGCGGGGAATGCGGCGCGGATCGCTTCGTACGCGCCCTCCTGATCGGCAAAGGCCTCGGCGTGGGTGAACAGCACGCGCTCGTTCGCGACCGAGACCACGTCGTTGTGAAACGCGCCCGCTTCAATCGCGGCGGGGTTTTGCTCGATGAAGACGCATTTTGCCGGGTCGAGCCCGTGGAGGCGAGCGACCATTCGGCTGGCCTGTTCGTGCTGGCGCGCCGGGAAACGGCCACCCGGCTTGCCATACACAAAGACCTCGACGCCGCTGGTTCCGTGTCCTTCGCACAGCCGCATATGATTGGCCGCGCCTTCGTCTCCGAAAGTGGGCGGCACAGCAGTGTGGATCGCAAAATGGTCGGTGTCGCCAAACGCAACGGAGAGCTGCGCCATGGTGTCCGGCCATTCCTGCGCGCGGTGGAGCATCGTGACGAGGTTGGCCGGGGTGAGATGGCATTTCTCATCGCGTGTGTCGGGCGCGGGAGAGACTGTCGCTGCGTTCGCTGTCCACATGCTGGAGGCTGACCATGTCGCCGCAAGCAATTGCGGCGGAGCCATGTCGTCGAGCGTCAATTGCTCGGCGAGCGCGGTGTTAGGGCGGGGCAGGGGCAGAAGAAAACCCTGCACACCCAGCCTGCCAAGGTTTCCGCGCATCTTGGCAACGCCTTGCAGCGCCGCCGCGCGGGGATAGGATGGATCGCCCTTATGGCTGGCGCTGGCGATATTGCCGAGGCTTAGTCCCGCATAATTGTGACTGGGGCCGACAATCCCGTCAAAGTTGACTTCCTGCAGTTGCAGACCGCTCATCGCGGGACGCTCCAGATCGTGTCGCCTTCGCTTACGTCCAGCGTATCGGCGGCGACAGCGTCTATCTCGATACCACCATCTTCCGTCACACGCCGCGCGCCGTAGCACGCGCGGAACGTGCCAAGCCGTCCCGTCGCTAGAATGGCGCGTTCCCCTTCCGCCAGATCAACGCCGGACAAGATGGCGGAGGCGCTTTCCTGCACGCTGGCAACCTGATCGGTCTGCGCCACCATGGTCGGGCCTCCATCGAAAATGTCGATATAGCCATCGTAGTGGAACCCCTCGTTCCCCAGCATGCGCATGGCGGCACGCCCGGACAGGTGGGGCACGCCGATCACTTTGCGCGCGTTTTCATCGAGCATGGCGACATAGACGGGGTGCTTGGGCATCAGATCGGCGATGAATTGGTTGCCGTTGATCGCGTTGAAATAGTCCGCTTCGTTAAAGCTCATGCCGAAGAAACGTCCGGCGACGTTGTCCCAGAAGGGGGAATCTCCCCGCTCATCAATAATGCCGCGCAGTTCCGCGATGATCTTATCGGCAAAGCGCGCGCGGTGCATCGCCACGAAAAGGTAGCGCGAGCGGGCCAGCAAAAGGCCAAGACCGCCAGCGCGCTCATTTGGGTGAAGGAACAACCCGCCGACCTCGCTCGCGCCTTCCAGATCGGTCACAAGGTTGAGCATTTCGGTGCGGACCGTGCGGTCCAGTTCCTGGCTGTACTGGGTCAGCGTGTTGAGCCTGTAGGAGTAGAACGGCCATTGCTGACCGACCTTGCTCATCAGCTGAGACGTGCCGCGCACCGCGCCGGTTTGAACGTTTTCAAGCACGAGGACGAACTGTTCATCGGCCAATTCATCTTCGGTGTTGGCAAAGGCTTCCACGGCGCGTTCGAGCTTGGTGGAAAGCGCCTTGCGGTCGGCGGGCAAATTGGTGAACCCGCCACCTGTAAGCTTCGCCATTTCATAGAGGTGCTCAAGATCCGAAAGGCGCGCCGCGCGCAGACGCATACTCATTGGGGCTGGCTCATCAGAAACGTCATGCGCCACTGCCTAGCGGGCCTTGTTCGTGGTTCCAACCCATCGCTCCTGCGGCTGTGCAAACTCGCGTTGCAATCCGGCGCGCAGGGGCTCATAGGGCGTGCGTCCTCTCCTCCCCAGGAACCGATTCAATCGTGTTTACGAGGACTCACAATGACGACGATAACATCTCGCGCCGGGCTTTCGGTGGACGAGCGGCTGGCCCAATTTCTGGAATCCGAGGTGCTGGCTCCGCTGGGTCGTGATGCGGACGCGTTCTGGACCGGCTTTGCGAAACTCTTGGCCGAATTTGCGCCGCGCAATCGCGCGCTCTTGGCCAAGCGCGAGGATATGCAGGCGCAGATCGACGCTTGGCATAAAGAGCGTCGGGGCAAGCCGCATGACGCGGCCAAGTATCGCGCGTTTCTAACCGAGATCGGCTATCTCGTGCCCGAGCCGGGCGATTTCACGATCGGGACGCAGAATGTCGATGCGGAGATCGCGACCATGGCGGGGCCTCAGCTTGTGGTGCCGATCCTCAACGCGCGCTTTTTGCTGAACGCGGCCAACGCGCGCTGGGGTTCGCTCTATGACGCCTTCTACGGCACCGACGCTCTGGACGCGCCGCCCGCGCGCCCGGGCGGCTATGACGAAGATCGCGGCGCGGCGGTGATCAAGCGGGGCCGCGAGTTCCTCGACCAAGCCCTGCCATTGGTGGACCAGAGCTGGGCGGACCTTGCGGACGAGAACGACGGCAAGCTCGTCGATGAAAGCCAATATGTCGGAAAGACGGAGAAAGGCCTGCTGTTCGTCAACAACGGCCTGCATATCGAGGTCGTCTTTGATCGCGACACGCCCGTCGGCGCGACCGACAAAGCGGGCATTGCGGACATCAACGTCGAAGCCGCTTTGAGCACGATTGCGGATTGTGAAGACTCGGTCGCCGCCGTCGATGCGGAAGACAAACTGCTCGCTTACACCAACTGGCTCGGCATCATTCGCGGCGATCTGGAAGAGAGCTTCGACAAGGGCGGGCGCACGATGACGCGCAAGCTGAACGGCGACAAAGCCTACACCGATCGCCACGGTGAAGCGCACACGCTTTCAGGTCGCTCGATGATGTTTGTCCGCAATGTCGGGCATTTGATGACCAATCCTGCTATCTTGCTCGAAGACGGCAGCGAGATTCCTGAAGGCATTATGGACGCGGTCTTCACGTCAGCGATCAGCGCTATCGACGTCGAAGGCAAGGCCACATACGGCAATTCTAAGCACGGCAGCATCTATATCGTGAAGCCCAAGATGCACGGGCCGGAAGAGTGCGCTTTCACTAACGATCTGTTCGACGCGGTCGAAGACTTAATTGGCCTGCCGCGTCACACCGTGAAGGTCGGTGTGATGGACGAAGAACGCCGAACCAGCGCCAATCTCGCCGCTTGCATCCACGCGGTGAAAGACCGGATCGTCTTCATCAACACTGGCTTTCTTGATCGCACAGGCGATGAAATCCACACCTCGATGCAAGCGGGCCCAATGATGCGCAAAGGGGCGATGAAGGGGTCGGATTGGCTAGGCGCGTACGAAGCGCGCAACGTCGCGATTGGTCTGAAGCACGGTCTCTCGGGCGTCGCGCAGATCGGCAAGGGTATGTGGGCCGCGCCAGACCTTATGGGCCTGATGATGGTCGAGAAAATCGGCCACCTGCGCGCCGGAGCCAACACCGCGTGGGTGCCATCGCCGACGGCTGCGACGCTGCACGCGCTGCATTATCATCAGGAGAACGTGTTCGAGATCCAGAAGAGTCTGCCCGAGCCCGCAACGCTTGACGCGCTGCTCTCGATCCCGCTCGCCGAAAACACCAACTGGCCCGAGGATGAACTTCGCGAAGAGCTCGATAACAATTGCCAGGGCCTGCTGGGATACGTGGTGCGCTGGGTCGATGCGGGTGTGGGCTGTTCCAAGGTGCCCGACATCAACGATGTGGGCCTGATGGAAGACCGCGCGACTTTGCGCATCTCGTCGCAGCACATCGCCAACTGGCTGCACCACGGCGTGGTCAGCGAAGAGATGGTGATGGACAGTCTGACACGCATGGCCGCCAAGGTTGACGCGCAGAACGCCAGCGATCCGGGTTATTTGCCGCTCATCGGCAACGAAGACGGACCCGCGTTCTCAGCGGCCAAGGACCTAATCTTCAAGGGGGTCGAGCAACCCAGCGGCTACACCGAACCCCTGCTGCATCAATGGCGTCAGGTGAAGAAGGCGGGGTAAGGCCTTGCGAGGGCTACGCGCCTTGGCCCTTACGGCTCTTTTGTCGGGTTGCTCGCTTGCTGAGGATCCGTCTTCCAAAGAGGCCTTCGAACGCTGGCTTGAAGCCGAGACGGGGCGAGCCAGGGTCTATCTCGCTTTCACCGAGCGCCTGCGAAAGGCCGGCGTTGAGGATGTGATTCCGCCCTGGCAGCTCTTACGAGTGGACGCCGATTATGTCTGGCGCTGCGACAGCGAATATTTTGACTTCCCACCTAATGACCAATGGGATGCGATTATCCCGACGCTGCACCTGTTGCGCGATGAGGTGATCCCCGTTGTCGGCAAGGTCGAGGTGGCCTCCGCTTATCGCAGCGAGGCCGTTAACGCATGCGTTGGCGGTGCCAAGCGCAGCCAGCATCGCCGCTTCACCGCGGTTGATCTGGTTCCTGAGGGCGACATCGACAAGCGCGACCACTTCACACGCCTGTGCCGGATGCACGCGAGGTTAGGCGCTCAGAGCCATATGGGGCTGGGCGCCTATTTCGAGCCAGACAATCCGGGCAGGAACAGCACGGGCCGCTTTCATATCGATTCTGGCGGCTTCCGGCGCTGGGGCTACGATTATACTTCGAAAAGCGATCCGTGCCCTGAGCTTTTGGGAGAGTAACGCGCCTCTACTGCTCCGGCTCGATTTCGTCCCAGTCGATGTTGAGCTCGCCCAGATCGAATTCGACGTTGAATTCTTCTTCTTCGAGCGCCTTCACCGCTTCGAGGCCTTCTTCGGCATGCACGAGAAGCTTTTCGAGGTCGCCGGTGACAGCCATGCTCATCACAGCCGCTTCGTTGGCCACCTCTTCATCCGAAAGGTTGGGATCAAATTCGGCGCTGACCGTGATTTTGACGAGGCACTTGTCATCGCCGATCGGCTCGATCTGGTAATCTTCGACCGCCTTCACCAAGGCGAAGAGCTGCGGAACCATGGCGCATACGGCTTTGTGACGTAGGCCGTCCACGCGTTCGAGCACGTTGAAATGGAACACCGCGTCGTCGAATTCCTCGACGGTCATCTCAAATTGATTGGGCTTGCCTTCCACAGCGGCGACCTGGGCCCCACGTTGCGCGTGGCCGAAGCGCGGGTCGCTGATGTCGATCAAAGGAAAGACTTCGGACGCGGGGCGATTGATCTCGACCTCGGCGGTGAATTCGACCGGCCCCTCGATAGCGCGCTTATTCTTGTTGAAACCGAACATCGGAACGCTCCTGTCTGCGTAAGATGCGCCCGATTTAGTCGCAAATCCCTAACAGCGTGTGTCAAGCGCGCGGGCAAGGGCGACAAATTCGTCCACGCTTACGGTTTCGGCGCGCCGGGTTTCCTCCACGCCAATCGCGCCTAACGCCTCAATCGCGCCAGGCACGCCCTTCAGGTTTTGGCGCAGCATTTTGCGACGCTGGCCAAAGGCGGCGGCGGTCAAGCGAGCCAGTCGCTGGGAGTTCGCTCCCTTGGGAGCATTCACGGGGACCACATGCACCACCGCGCTCATGACCTTGGGAGGCGGCGTGAACGCGCTGCGATGGACTTTTAGCGCCAGCTTCGCCGTTGAGCGCCACTGGGCGAGCACGGCAAGACGGCCATAAGCGCTTGTTCCAGGAGGTGCGATAATCCGGTCGGCCACTTCGCGCTGAAACATCAGCGTGAGCGATTGCCATTGCGGCGGCCATGCGTCTTCATCGAGCCACCGCGTGAAGAGCGCCGTCCCGACATTGTACGGTAGGTTCGAGGCGACGTGAAACGGTTCGCCGTTCATAATCGCGCCTTGATCCAGCTTCATGGCGTCGCCTTCGATCACGGTGAGCTGGCCGGGAAAGGCGTCCCCCAACTCCGCCAGCGCTGGCAGACACCGCGTGTCCATCTCGATGGCTGTTACCCTTGCACCGGCGCGCAGCAGCGCGCGGGTCAGGCCACCGGGGCCGGGGCCAATCTCAAGGACGTTTTGCCCGTTCAGATCGCCCGGGATGGCCGCGATACGATCGAGCAATTGCTCATCCAGAAGGAAGTTCTGGCCTAAGGCCTTGGATGCGGTCAGCCCATGCCGAGCGATAACCTCGCGAATGGGCGGCAGCGGGTCTTTATCCATGCGCGGGGATGGCGGCGCGCTGGCTGGCGCAGGCGCTCGCCATGCGGATCGCCGCGATCATCGCGCCCGGATCGGCCTTGCGCTTGCCCGCGATATCAAACGCGGTGCCGTGGTCGGGGGAGGTGCGAATGATCGGCAAGCCCAGAGTGACGTTCACCCCTTCATCCACTTCCAGCGCTTTCAAGGGGATAAGCGCTTGATCGTGATACATGCATAAAGCCGCATCATACTCCTCGCGCGCTCTCGGCATGAACAAAGCATCGCCCGGCACCGGCCCCGTCACGTCCAGCCCTTCCGATCGCAGCGCGCTGATCGATGGCGCGATTATACGTTCTTCTTCGTCCCCGAACTGGCCGTTCTCGCCGGCATGTGGGTTAAGCGCCGCGACCGCGAGGCGCGGTTTGGCGATCCCGAAGTCCCGCTTGAGCGCGACATGCGTCACGACAGTCTTCTTTATGATGAGTTCGGGAGTGAGGCGCTTGGGCACTTCTGACAGCGCGCAATGGACGGTGATCGGCACTGTGCGCAGTGTCGGCCCCGCCAGCATCATCACGGCGGCGTCGGGTTGACGCCCGCAGGCGGCCGCCAGAAACTCGGTTTGGCCTGGATATTCAAAGCCAATCGATGTCAGCTCCGTTTTGGCCACCGGGGCGGTAACAATCCCCGCAACATCTCCGCGCAGCGCCATCTCGGTCGCCCATTTGAGCGAAGAAAGAGCCACGCGCGCGCCATCGGGCGAGGGCGTACCCGGCGTGTATTCGACGTCGAGCCCCGCGATAACCGGCAGGCCCACTTGCCAAGCAAGCGGGGCCTCGCTCGCCTCAGCGATGGGAACCAAGAGACAATCGATTCCGCGCATTTCAGCAGCCGCACGAAGCACTTCGATGCCCCCAACTGCGAAGAAGGGATGCGCGAGCGTGCGGTCTGATTGCAGCGCCTTCCAAGCCGCCACAATCAGCTCAGGCCCGATGCCCGAGGGATCGCCAAGCGCAACCGCCAAAGGCGCGTCGGGCGCAAGAGGCGGCGGCGCGAATGAGGTTGGCGGAGTGGGCGTCAATTGTATTCGATATAGGCGTCGTTGCGCAGATCCCGAAGATAACGCTGCGCGCGCTTGTCGATGCGCTCTTCTTCGATCTGACGCTCAATCGACGCGAAGGTTGGCGCGTTTGCATCCTTGGGATCATCACGGCCACACAGCATTAGCACGCGAACCCCCTCGGCCTGTGAACCGAAGGCTGGCGTCGTTTGGCCGATTTGGAGGTCTAACACCAGATTCTGAAGCGCTTCGGGCAGTTGGCGCGCCTGGATCTGATCGTTCGAGACAACGTTAGCCCCGATGGCCTGGCGCGCGTTTTCCGCATCCGCACAGCCGCGCAAGCTGGTGATATAGGTGGTGAATTCCTGAATCTTCGCTTCGGCCGCAGCTTGTTCGATACCTGGTTCAAGCGCGATCGAAATCTGTTTGAGGCTAAGCACCGCGTCGCGTGGGTCGGCTGTCAAAACCTGACGCTGGTCGATCAAATATAGGATTGAAAAGCCGCCGGGTATCTCAATAGGGCCAACCAGCTGTCCCGGTTGCATGGATCGCGCTGCGTTCGCCAGTCCTGGCGGGAGCTGGGCGAGGCGCAACCAGCCCAAATCGCCTCCAACAGCGGCGGTGGAGGCTTCAGAGAATTGCCGTGCGTAGGCGACAAAGCTGCCGCCTGCTCGCAGTTGCTCGATGATCCGCTTCGCGTTGGCCATGACCGCTTCTCGGTTTTCGAGAGTGGCCGACAGGTAAATCTCGCCGAGGCGGTGCTCTTCGGTGCCGCGTGATTCTTCGAGCCGCTGGAGAACCTCGTTCACTTCTTCAGCGGCGACGTTGATAAAGGGATTGACGTTGCGGCGCAGCAGGTTGTCCCACGCCAATTCGCCTTCGATCTGCCGCATAAGAGCGTTGGGCGAAGACCCGATGGAGTTTAGATACTCTCCCATCTGATCGGGGTTGTTGGGAAAGTTTTGCGCGGCCAACTGCTTGAAAGTGTCCAGCACCTGCGCGCGCTCAACCTTCATCTCAAGCTGTTCAGCGGCCTGAATCTTCAGCGTTTCATCGATCAGGTTGCGCAGCACCTGGACCCGCAAACGCTGGAGTTCTTCAGGAGAAACCTCGGTTTTAGATGCGGAGGTCACCAACGCTACGCGTTCTTCCACATCGGTGCCGGTGATCACAAAACCGTTCACCACCGCCGTAGCGGTGCGTTCGTTCGGATTGTTTTCACCAATGATATTGATCTTATCGGGCAAGCCGAGCGGGTTATCCGGCGTTGGTTGGGCCACGGTCTGCGCCGTAGATACCACCGATGAGACCGCAAACGCAGCGCATATGCCCCAAGTCGCGATGGCCCGGAAAGCCATGGTTTGCGACATGGTGAGCCGTTTAACGATAGAATTCAAAGTCACTTTCCTGTCCCGCATCGTCCGAATTGCAAGGGCGCGGATCCCATTACGCGCCGCTGCGTGGGCTGAGTTCTGATGGCTAGCGTCACTCGTTAAAAAGGCGTGTCCTACACCTCTGATCTGAACGGGCGCTGAGCCAAGCTCCGCCGCGATCGCAGCGCCATTAGCCTGTTTTTTCCGGTGTGCCAACGGCGCGCCCGCGCTGAGAGTGAGATTTCATGGAGCCTTTGGTGCTCACGACGGGAGGACCGACCTAATTGAAGCCGAGATTGCGCAGCGCAAAGAACACTTGAAACGAGTTTCCGCGCGCGGCGTCGCCGGCGGTGATGAAGTCGCGGCGCCACGTGAAACCGAATTCCAGACAGTCGTCCTCATAAGCTACGCCAAGCCGCGTTCGAATGGGCTCGAAGCCATCGGGTTGGAAAACGGGATCCTCATCCGCATCGGTCAGGTTGAAGACGCCCGAACCAAAAGCGGACCAATTGCGGTTAAACGCTACGCGCGCGGCGGCGCGAACCTCTTCGCGATCCTGCAAATCTTCGACCTCGGTGATGTTTCGATTGAGGCGAAGGTATCCCATTTCGAGATAAGTGCGTTTGCTGCCGATGGCAGCGTCAATCTCGTTGCGGCGCACCGCGAGATTGTCTTTGTCCAGCCGGAAGCGGTGGGTGAAGCTGATGAAATCGCGGAGGCGCACCTCGGTACGACCCACAAAGTCGGACACCCTCTCTGACAAACCTGTCCCGTCGGGGAATTCCGTTTTTTGCGCTTCAAACCGATAGGATTGTCCAACATTGGTCTTTACCCGCAAACCCGGCTTGGTCAGTTCCCAATCGATCCCCCACGTAACGCGCGCGCCGTCTTCCACCCGGTCGTACCCGGCAAATCGGTTGAGCGCGAAGAGGTTGGAATCCTCCAGATCGATCGCGCGCGAGTCCTCGTTAGGAACAGCAAGGTTTTCGATCGGGGGTGAGGCCACAAACTGTAGGCGCGGCGTGAAGACTTGGGTCACACCGGAAGACTGGCTTACGAAGGGCCACTCGACGTCGATTGCCCCGATTGCGAAGGCGCGCCCGGTCCAGCCTTCGTTACCGCGGTAAACCTCGGTCTGCGTCGAAAGCGTATCCTGCGTGTAGTA
>JBCCKJ010000066.1:0-10293 GCA_039027455.1 Pseudomonadota bacterium
CGTGAGCGCGGCGTGATCCTTGCGGAGCGGAGAGATCGGCGCAACTTCGCCCAGCGTGCTCAAGAGGACAGCTACGATTTTCTCGCGCCGGGCGCGCGCTTTGCCCAGCGGTGGCCCATCGGAGTGCTTGAAGTCCTGGAAGTCGCCGACGCGGCGACCATTCGCACGCTCTACGAACGGACCTATGTGCCGGAGAACACGGTGCTTGTGATTGTCGGCGATTACCCTGTCGAAACGCTGGAAGCCAAAGTGCGCGCGCAGTTTGCAGACTGGACCGGCGGACCTGCCCCGAAAGATCCGGTAACCGGTCCCATTGAAGTTGGCCGTAAGGGACAGACCGATATCTATTTGGATCCCTCTCTTTCGGAGAGCGTCAGCATATCGCAGTTTGGAACGTGGATTGACGAGCCAGACACTCTTGCCAACCGCAAGGCGTCCATCATCCGTTCGATAGGATACGACATCCTCAACCGGCGGCTTACGCGGCTCGCGCGGGAAGCCGACGCCCCTTTTCAAAACGCGGGCTTTGGTTGGGGGAACTTCTTTGAAGATGCACGATCAAGCGGCCTCACGATCAACACGGTCGATGGTGAATGGCGCGAGGGCGTCCTCGCCGCTGTGCGAGAATACAATCAGGCCGTGACCTTCGGCTTCACGCAGGCCGAGGTTGCGGAACAGCTTGCTCGACGTCGCACGGCGCTGCAAAACGCGGTCGAAGCGAAAGACACCCGGAGCAACTCCGCTTTTGCGAGCGCGGCCCTTTCTTTGGTCAGCAACGAACGGGTTCCAACAGACCCCGAGTATCGCTTGGCTCTGTTTGAAGATATCTCCCCCGAAATCAGGCCGGAAAGCGTGTTTGCAGCGATGAAATCGCACCTCGTGGCGTTTGATGATCCGCTGATCCGTTTCCAAGGGCGAGCCGCGCCCGAAGGCGGAGAGGAAGCCTTGCGCGCCGCTTATCTGGACGGGCTCGCTCTCCCCATCGCTTCGCCCACCGACAAAGGTCCGGCGACCTTCGCCTACACCGACTTCGGCAACCCCGGGGGGATTGCATCCGACACAGTCGAGACTGAGTTGGGCGTACGCGAAATCGTGTTTGAAAACGGGGTGAAGCTCAATCTCAAACGCACCGATGTTCGCAAAGACCGGATAGCTGTGCGTGTGGCCATCGACGGCGGAAATCTGATGGCGACGCAAGACGACCCGCTAGCGGTCTATCTCGCTGGATCGCTGGGGCTTGGCGGGCTTGGTGCCCACAGCGAGGATGAGTTGACGACGATCCTCGCGGGCCGAAGCGTCCGATTTGGTATGAGGTCGGGCACCGATAGCTTCACCATGTCCTCCACCACCACGCCGCGCGATCTGGAACTGCAGCTTCAGGTTATGGCCGCGTTGATCACCGATCCAGGCTATCGCGCTGAGGGCGTCGAACGGTTTCGCCGGGGCATCGATAACTTCTTCGAAACACTCACAGCGACACCGGGACGGGCGCTTGGCGCGGTCTTTGGTCGCGAGATATCGGATAGCGACCCTAGGTTCTCGTTGCAGTCAAAAGAGGCGTTCAAGGCGCTGGATTACGCCCAGCTCCAAACGGTTATTCAGGATCGTCTGAAGAACGGCGCAATCGAAGTGGCCGTCGTCGGCGATGTGGATGAGGCCGCGGCGATCGCGCAGGTCGCGGCGACTCTGGGTGCTCTTGACCCGCGCGAACCGGAATTTCGCCCTCGAGCCGAAGCGCGGCTCCGCACGTTCACTGAGAATAGGTCAGCGCGTGTGTTGAAGCATGACGGAGAGGCGGATCAGGCGCTCGTGCGCATTGTCTGGCCAGCGCGCGATGACAGCGACTTAAAAGAAACCGTTCAGCTCCAGATGCTCGGTCGTATCATGCGGCTCGAGCTGACCGACCGCATTCGCGAAAAGCTTGGTCAAGCCTATTCGCCCAGCGCCAATGTCAGTCTTAGCCGCTACTATGACGGCTATGGCACCATTTCGATCAATGTCTCGGTCGACGAAAGCCAGGTTGAGGCGGCGCGTGAGGCGATCGATCAAATGGTCGAGGACCTTATGGCGGATGGCGTCACCGAAGACTTGATGAACCGCGCGCGCAAACCGCTGCTCGAGCGGCACGAAAACGCGTTGAAAGGTCTTGGAGGATACACATCGCTGACCGCGCGCGCGCAAACCGATCCGGACCGCATTGCGCGCTATTTCGCCTATCCAGAGACGCTTAGCGCTGTCACGATCGACGATGTGCAAGATATGGCACAGCGCTACTTGAAGCCCGAAGAAGGTGTGAGTTTTGTTGTTTTGCCAAGCGCCGAGGCAAAGGCGAAAGCCGCTAGCGAGAATGACCTAGCCGCGAGGTGATCTCACAATCCCTACTACCAATGAAAAAGGGCTGACAGGTCGCCTCCTGCCAGCCCTTTTGGGTTTCGCAAGCCCACCGCTTCAAAAGCGTTCCGAGGCCGCGCGAAGCGATGCTGTCTCGATCAGTAAGTGAAGCCCACCGAGACACCAATCACGCGAGGATCGTTCACGAACGCGGTGTTGTTGTTGAAATCCACCACGCCCAGGACGTTGTCTTCATCGGTGATGTTGCGGGCGAACAGCGCGACTTCATATTGGCCGTCATTGCCGCGGTACCCCGCACGCAGACCGCCTTCGATACGGCTGCCGGCGTTGTTTTCAAGGCTCTCATAAAGCAGGAAGTTTGTGTCACCCAGGAACACCCAGTCGGTGAACACGAAGAACTCGCCACTGTCGCCGACCGGAATGGTGTAGCTCGCGGTGAAATCACCACTCCATTCAGGCGCGTTAGGGAACGGGTTTCCGTCAACCGCCGCGAACGTCACAGGCCCGAAGGCCCCGTCAATCGTCCGGGTCGGATCGGTGACGGTGCACTGCGCGCAGGTTCCGACCTCAAGTGCGGAGTCGTTGATCTGCGTGTTGTTGTAAGCGACGCCCAGCGTGAAGAGCAGCTCGGGGGTGGCCTGGAACGCCGTGTCGAGCTCAAAGCCGTAGGCTTCGCCTTCATCGGCGTTGATCAGCTGAACCAAGTTGCCCGTGCCGCCCACCGCGGTGAATTGCGGGTCCTGGACGTTGTAGTAGAAGACCGCGCCATTAATGCGGATCGCGCGATCCAAAAGCTCGCTCTTAAAGCCTACCTCGTAGCTTGTGATGTCTTCCGACTGAGCCACGCTGGGCGGATTGAAGAACGCCACGTCACGACCCTGAATAGTCGGCGCGCGGAAAGCGTTGGCGACACGCGCGTAAAGGCTCGTGTCGTCTGACACATCCGCGAACAGACTGATGTCCCAGTCAATATTGTCATCCTGAACTGAGACAGGCTGAGGAGCCGATCCCGAGACGACCACAAAATCCTTCTCGTCGTCGGTGTAGCGAAGGCCACCGGTTACGCGGAACATGTCGTTCAGCTGGTAGGACATTTGTCCAAAGACCGCCCAGGCTTCGTTGGTGTGGTTCACCGTGACAGGTGGTGGGAAGGTAAAGCCGACGGTGCTCACGTCAAAGTCGCTGTCAAAGAAAAAGGCGCCAACCTGCCATGTCAGCGGTCCTTCACCGTTTGAGGCTAGGCGGACTTCCTGTGTGAACTGTTGGAGATCAAGCGAGTCCTGCGTGTCCGAAGGGAACGGAATGAAACCCGGCCCCGTGATAAGGTTGCCGCCGTCAACGTCCCCGCGCGAAAGACCGTCGCTCTCCCAGTAGCTGGTGATCGAGGTCAGCGTTGCCGCGTCAAACTCATAGTTCAGATTCAGCGTTGCGCCGAACTGTTCGTACTCTGAAGGATTGCCGCCCCCAGCGTCGAAAAACACCGTGTCGCGATCGTAATTGTCGTTGAGATTATTGTTGCCCGGCCCAAGCACATTGGCGCGGAAGACGGTCGATGTGCCGTCGAGGTTGCGATAGTTGATCGACGCAAGCGCGGAGAAGCGTTTCTCCGCATCAGGCGTCAATAAAACCTGTGCACGGACCGCCAAGTCGCTGAAACCGCCGATCGCGTTTTCTTCGCCGGTGAAATCGTTATCAATCCAGTCGCTGCGCTGCTGATACTGCGCTGAAAGACGCACCGCCAAGATATCATCGGCAAGGCCCGTGCCCAAAGCGGCGTTGGCCGTGATCGTGTTGAACGATCCATAGCTAACACCGAGCCGGATATCGTCTTCAAAGCCCGGCTTTACGGTGTCGATTTTGACGATACCCGCCGGCGTGTTGCGGCCAAACAGCGTGCCTTGCGGTCCACGTAAAACCTCAACGCGTTCCACATCAAAAATCGGGAAGGATTTGAGCGTCACGTTCTCGAGAACAACTTCGTCCAACAGCACGGACACCGGCTGCGAAGCCGCCAGATCGAAATCCGTGTTGCCAAGACCGCGAATGTAGAAGCGCGGCGCCACACGGCCGTTGGAGCTCTCCACGTTCAGACCCGGGACCGAGCCCGCCAACGCGGTGGTGTCGCCAGCGGCGGAGAAGAGCGCGTTGACGCGGGTTTCATCGAGGATTTCAGCCGAAACCGGCACGTCCTGGAGGTTTTCCTCGCGGCGGTTGGCGGTGACAATAATCGATGGCAGCTGGCCATCGTCGGTTTCCGCTGTCTCAGTGTCCTGAGCGCTGGCGGGAGCGGCAAGTGCGAAGGCGGCAGCGGTTACAGCCGTGGTGCTGGCCCAAAGCGCGCGCGCGCCGTTGACGTGTTTTTTCATGAGAGGCCCCTGTTCGTGATCGAAACGAATAATCGAAGGTGCTGTTACCGGTGACAGATTTCCTCGATTCGAGCGAGGTCGTCAGGCGTGTTGGAGAAGCAGAGCGGCCCAAATTGCGTCATTCTTAGAACACATGTTGCGAATTTACGACGATTCCCGGTCGCAGATCGCACACTCTCGACCACAATCGCTGCGAAAAACTGGCTTTCTTCAGATGCGTGAAGCCCATAATGGCGCTAAACGCCCTCAAAAGAACAATCGCGTTCACCTTATACGCAGGCGACCAAGAGGAAGACCTTCCCGATGAAAATCCAAATACTCGTCCGCCTCAAGCCCGGTGTTCTCGATCCGCAGGGTCGGGCTGTACACCATTCGTTGGAGGGTATGGGCTTTGACGGAGTTGAAGATGTGCGGATCGGACGCCTTATCGAAATGGATGTGTCCGACGATACATCCGAAGAAACGATCAAAGCGATGTGCGATAAGCTTCTCGCGAACACGGTGATCGAAGACTATTCGATCAAGCGGTTTGCGGCGGAGACAGCCTGATGGCGCTGAACGCCGCTGTCATCACCTTTCCCGGGTCCAATTGCGATCGCGACATGGCGGTTGCGCTGGAGACCGTAACCGGCAAGGCGCCAATGCGCGTCTGGCACGGTGACGCGGACCTTCCCGCTAATCTTGACTTCATCGCCCTACCGGGCGGTTTCTCTTACGGCGACTATCTGCGCGCCGGCGCCATGGCGGCCAAAAGCCCAATCATGAGCGCGGTCATTAAAGCCGCCGAGCGCGGCGTGCCGGTCTTGGGCGTGTGCAATGGCTTTCAGGTCTTGTGCGAAAGCGAATTGCTTCCCGGTGTCCTGATGCGGAACGCGAACCAGCGCTTTGTGTGCCGCACAGTGGGTCTCGAAATCGCCAACACGTCTTCGCCGTTCACAAACGGCTTCACCAAAGGCGAAGTGATCCGTGTTCCGGTCGCTCATCACGATGGCAATTATTTCGCCGACGACGCCACGCTCGACGCTCTTGAGGCGGAAGATCGTGTCGCGTTTCGCTACACGGAGCCGTGCAATGGCTCGCAGCGCGATATTGCAGGCGTCTTAAGCTCGAATGGCCGGGTTCTGGGGATGATGCCCCACCCTGAGCGCGCCATGGAAAACGCTGCGCACCCTGGCTTAGGCGGCGCGGACGGTCGACGAGTGTTTGAAAGCGTGGTCGAAAGCCTCGTTGCCGCTTAGGCGCGTTTGGCCTGCTCCAGTTTGAACAGTCGACGCGCTTCCTCATTTGACATGGGTCGCCCAAAGTAGAAGCCCTGAATCTTGTCGCATCCCAGATTGCGGATCAGTTCAGCCTCTTCTTCGGTTTCAACGCCTTCCGCCGTGGTCGTCATATCGAGGCTCTTCGCCATGGCGACAACGGCGTTGATGATCGCCAGACTTTCGTTGCTGCCTTGCGAGGCACCTTGGACGAAAGTGCGATCGACTTTGATAGTGGAAAAGCTCAGCTTGCGCAGATAGCCGAGCGAGGAATATCCCGTGCCGAAATCGTCCAGCGCCACCGAGCAACCCAGCGCCATCGCCTGCTCCAAGGCGTTTCGCGCGACGCTGGCGTCGCGCATGAAGATGCTCTCAGTCACCTCGATTTCGAGCCGCTCTGGGCGCAGTCCACTCTCAGCCAGAGCGTCAATGACTTCCTGCGCGAAGTCGGGCTCCAGCAATTGCTCAGGCGAAACGTTGACGTTGACCTTGATGTGCTCTGGCCAGGAGCGCGCCTCGAGGCACGCTTGACGCAAGACCCATTTGCCGATCGGAACGATCAGCCGCGTTTCTTCGGCCAGAGGGATAAACTTGCCCGGGCTCACAAAGCCGTGGTCAGAACTGTCCCAGCGCACCAACGCTTCGAAACTCACGATGCTTTCACTTCGAGCGTCGACGACCGGTTGATAGTGCAGCACCATCTCGTCCCGGCCTAGCGCTTTGCGCAGCGACACTTCGAGTTGGCGTCGCTCTTCAGCCGATGCGTGAAGCATCGGTTCGAACTTGCAGTGACCTCCGCCACCGATGTCCTTGGCGCGGTACAGCGCCAAGTCCGCGTTGCGCATGAGTTCTTCAACGCTTGAGCCGTCTCGTGGACCAAAGGCCGATCCGACACTCGCCCCAACATACAGCGTGTGCTGCTCCACCTGATACGGTTCGGACAGGGCATCAATCACGCGGCGCGCCATGTTGCGTACGTGCTCCCCGTCGCTTGCATCCCGGATGACGATTGCGAACTCGTCTCCTCCAAGGCGTCCACAGATCGCGTTGTCCCCCATAAGTGTCTGGAGGCGCGACGACACTTGTGCAAGCAGCTTGTCGCCCGTCATATGGCCAAGGGAATCGTTGACGGCTTTGAACCGGTCGAGATCAACCATCAGCAACGCGCAGCGGGTGCGCCATTGCTCGGCGTAGCGCAGCGCCTCGCCCAACGCCTCGGTCAACTGCAAGCGGTTCGGCAGCGAAGTGAGGGTGTCAAAGCGGGCGAGATACGCGATTTTCTCATCGGATTCGCGCCGTTCTGTGACGTCAGAGCCAACGCCGCGAAATCCGATGAACTTGGCCCGCTCATCGCGCATGGGAGTGCCAGAAAGCTCCCACCAACGCACCTCGCCCTTGATCGAAACCTGGACGAGAAGATTGGAGAAGTTCTCTCTGTTCTTAAGTTTGTCCGCGAGTTCGTGAAGGCTCTCCGGATACTGACCCTCGCCCCATGTCCGCCCGGTGATGCAATCCAGCAGAGGCCGGTTTTCGACCTCTTCCTGGGTAGCGCCGAGTGCGTAGGCAAAGCGCGGGCTAACCCCACGCAGGCGGCGATGCGTGTCGACTTCCCACAGCCAATCGGCCTCGTTCTCCTCAAACTCGCGCAAGAGAAGTGACACAACCTCTTCTTTTTCCGCGATGACATCGCGCCACAAGCGGCTTTCCAAGTAAGTGCGGCCAGCCTGCCCAGCTCCAAGCAAGCTGCAAATCACGAACACACCGGTTGCAGCCGTCGCCATCCAATAGCCTTGAAGCGCGAATTGCGACATCACACCGGCGCCCGCAGTCAGGGCAAAAAGCGCCGTGCCAAGCGGCGCCTGAGTCCGAAAATGCACGGAAGCGGACACCAGAACGGCGATCACCACCACCAGAGCGAATAGACTGGATATCGGACCCATCGGGCCAAAGACGAGCGCGGCGCCTCCCCACAAGAGACCGGAAACGACCGACGTGGCAGCTTGCTGCAGAAATTCTCGAGTGGTTATCTTTCGACGATTGAGATCAACCAAGCGGCGATCAAAGCGGGCTCCGGCGATATGAACGATTGCGAGGGCTGCGACCCACCCCAGTAGCAAGTGCGCCGGGACAACCGTCAGATACACGCGTGCAACAAACAGCCCAAGAAGCGCGTGTCCGAAAGCCCTGAGGAAGGTCACTTTCGACAGCGCCGAGTATTGCAGCCCGCGCAGTTTCGCCCAGTAACCATCGCCATGACCTGTCAGGCCAAAGACCGAGGCAAACGTCAGGCGGCTGGGTGCATCCTGCGAGGGGGCGACATGCTTTTTCACGCCTCGCAGCGTTAAGGATTAAAGGTTAGTGCGTGGTAAAGTCCGGGGCGGGTTTATAGTCTTCGATTTGATCCGAGATTCTCGGCTATCACCCTATAAATGAGGCTCGCTTCATCGCTCAGCGCAGCCCTTCGCGCGCCGCCGCTTCATCCCAGTTTCGCCCGTCGAATGGAACGATCTCGGGATCAAGTAACCTTGGATTATCAAGGCAATTGAGGTTCACACTCCAGCACGATGGGTGCGATTTTGGCTGGTAGAAGCTCTTTACCCCGCAGACATTGCAAAAGAGATGATTGGCCTCTCCCGTGCCGAACCGGTAGCTGGTTAACCGCTCTTGCCCGGAAAGAAGCGTGAAGTGTTTGTGCGGGATGAATAAGTGCAGATACCCAGACGCAGCGCAAATCGAACAATTGCAATCCAGTAACGTGGGGCGCGGATCGCTCAGCGCCTCGAAGCGAACCGCCCCGCAATGGCATCCTCCGGAAACCTTGATGCGCTCGGTCACTCCACCGTCACCGATTTTGCAAGGTTTCGCGGCTGATCCACGTCGGTCCCCTTCACCACGGCGACATGATAAGCCAGCAATTGCACGGGCACAGCGTAAACCAACGGAGCGATCAAAGGATGGACAACCGGCATTTCGATGGTCGCGAGGCATCCCTCCCCCGCTTGCTCAAGCCCGTCGGCATCTGAGATCAGAACGACCTGACCGCCACGCGCGCGAACTTCTTCCATATTGGAAACCGTTTTTTCAAACAGCTGGCCTGATGGCGCGATCACAACGACGGGCACATCGTCATCGATAAGCGCGATAGGGCCGTGTTTCATCTCTCCACTGGCGTAGCCTTCGGCGTGAATATAGCTGATTTCCTTCAACTTTAACGCCCCTTCGAGCGCCAGCGGATAATCCTGTCCGCGCCCAAGATAGAGCACGTCTCGCGCGGGCGCGACCAAGGGCGCCATTGCGGCAATATCGTCATCATGATCGAGCGCGGCGTTGAGCGCTGCAGGCGCTTCAAGCAGGTGCGAGACGATGTCGGCTTCCGCTTCTCGATCGAGCCGCCCCTTCTTCACCGCCATATGCGCTGCAAGCGCGGCAAGAACCGCAAGCTGACAGGTGAACGCCTTAGTCGAAGCCACGCCAATCTCTGGGCCCGCATGGGTCGGCAGGAGCAAGTCCGCCTCCCGAGCCATGGTGCTGGTCGGCACGTTGACGACGACACCAATGACTTGCCCCTGATCCTTGCAATGGCGCAGCGCAGCAAGAGTGTCCGCCGTCTCGCCCGATTGTGAGATGAAGAGCGCCAGACCGCCTTCCTCCAGCACTGGCTCGCGATACCGAAATTCGCTCGCGACATCGATATCTACGGGCACACGGGCGAACTGTTCAAACCAGTACTTGGCGACCATCGCCGCGTAAAACGACGTGCCGCAAGCCACAATGGTCAGGCGTTTGACACCGGAGATATCGAAGTCGAATTGCGGCAAGGCAACCGAGTTATCCTCACGCCGCAGGTATGAAGTGAGAGTTTGCGCCACCACGGTTGGCTGCTCAAAAATCTCCTTCTGCATGAAGTGGCGGAAATTGCCCTTCTCCACCGCCGCCGCCGATGCACCCGACGCTTGAACCGGTCGATCAACGGGCTGCCCGCTCAAATCGTAAATCTGCGCGCTCTGTTGCTGCACCACCACCCAATCACCCTCTTCAAGGTAGGTGATGCGCTGGGTCAACGGGGCCAGAGCCAAAGCGTCAGACCCGAGGAACATTTCGTCCTCGCCATGACCAACGACAAGCGGCGAGCCGAGCCGCGCGCCGATCAGAAGGTCGGGGTGAGAACGGAAGGTGATAGCAAGAGCAAACGCGCCCCGCAGGCGTGGTAATATGGCGCGAACGGCGTCTTCCGGAGAGAGGCCTGCCTCAATCCGGCTGGATATGAGATGCGCGACGACTTCGCTATCGGTCTCGCTCTCAAATTGACGCCCTTCGGC
>JBCCKJ010000067.1:0-10196 GCA_039027455.1 Pseudomonadota bacterium
AGACGTCTATGTAAATCTTTGGCAACGCGCGGATCGTTACGATCCGGAGCGCGCAAGCCCGATCAGTTGGCTCGCCACGTTCGCGCGCAACCGCGCGATCGATCGCTTGCGCACGGGGAAAGTGCGCTCGGGCGCTGTTCCTGTTGAAGAAGCCTCGCCGCTTCCTGACGGGTCTCCGCTTGCCGACGCCTTGCTTGTCGACGCCGAACGCGACGCGCAGATTCACAAATGTATCAAAGGTCTGGACGAGAACGCCCAAACCTATATTCGCGCGGCCTTCTTCGAAGGACGAACATACGCGCAATTGGCCGAAACCGCTGATGTCCCGCTGGGCACAATGAAGAGCTGGATCCGACGCGGATTGATGAAACTGCGCGCCTGCCTTGAGGCGAGCGAGCAGGAAGGGGGCGCGGCGTGACTGACACTCCTGAAAACGCACCCGAGAACGAAGTAGATCGCGAGCGTGTTCTAGCGGCTGAGTTTTCGCTCGGCCTACTCGAAGGCGAGGAACTGCTTTCGGCGCGCGGCCGCATAGCAAATGATCCCGATTTTGCGTGGCGCCGCCAGTGGTGGGATGATTGGTTCGTCCCACTAACCGACGACGTTGCCGGGGCTGAACCGGGCGCGCATGTGTGGGATGCAATCTCGGCGCAAGTGCAACCGCGGACTTCTTCTAAAAAAGCTGACGTCTCGAATGTCGTGCTGCTCGATATGGAGCGCCGCGTGCGTCGCTGGCAATGGACCGCTGGTATCGCTAGCGCCGCCGCCGCCGTCGCATTGGCTCTCTTCGTCACCACCCCGAGTGTTGATCCTCTTCCCGACGCCGCGCCCAATTTGGCAGCCGCTCAAGCGCCTTTGATGGCTTCGATCCCGATTGGTGAAACTCCACTGCGATTAGGCGTCACCTTCTTGCCGGATTCCGACGAGATGCTTGTCTCCGCCTCCGGCTTGTCCGCCGACGGCGTGCACGATCACGAGCTCTGGTTGGTGCCCGCCGATGGGAGCGCACTGCAATCGCTGGGCGTTGTTGTTCCGGGCGAAGAACGCCGCATGGTTCTGCCCCAAAACGTCGCGCAAAATATGGGGCCAGGCGTGGCGCTGGTTCTCACACGGGAGCCGATTGGCGGAAAGCCTGAGGGCGTCGACGCTGGCCCGGTTGTGGCGCAAGGGGCGCTGGACGCGGTCTGATCGGACGCTCCGTTCGCCGCCGAACCAGAACGTCCAAACGTGCCAATTGGCAATTTTACAATAAAAATGCGCCTCAATGCATCTGTTTTGAGAGGCATTGCGTTACTCTAGCGCAAGATCGGGAGGGCTTGCAGCAATAAAGGAGAATGCAATGATCTCGATCCCGACCTCGCTCAACACCCTCGGTAAAGCCACCGTTCTGGCGATCGCCGTCGCCTCAACAAGTGTAATCGGTTTTGCGCCTGACCCCGCATTGGCGCACTACAAGCGCTCAAAGGCACAAGCAGACCTTGTCGACACCGCTGCCAAGAGCAAAGTTCATAAAACGCTTGTCGCTGCTGTTCAGGCTGCTGATCTGGTTGATACGCTCAAGAGCAACGGGCCGTTCACGGTGTTTGCTCCGACCGACACCGCCTTCGCCAAACTGCCCGAAGGCACCGTTGCGACGCTGGTAAAGCCTGAAAACAAGAGCACCCTCAGCGGTATCTTGACCTACCACGTTGTTGCTGGCCGCGTGCGCAGCAGCGATCTGGTGAACCTCATCAACACTGGCGGTGGCGAAGCGCGCATCAAGACGGTGGCTGGCGGCACGCTCACCGCGCGCCTTTCAGGCAAGAACATCATCATCACGGATGCTAAAGGACGAGTCACCGCCGTGACCAAAGCGAACGTCACGACCTCAAACGGCGTGATCCACTTTACCGACGGCGTGTTCCTTCCCGCCTAACTCGCCGGTTTGATAGCTCGCGCCGGTCTGTCGATCCTATCAAAGCGGACCGGCGCGAGCCCTTCAAAAGCCTGAGCCCTTATCGCTCACCCCAAACAAACCCCTGCCGCAAAAAATGCATCTGCGCGCCGAGTCATCCCGTAGCTGAGCTGCAAGGTCGGGGGGCTTGCAATACACCAAGGAGATTCTCAATGACCTCGATCCCGACACATTTTAAATCCGGTCTGATCGCCGCCTTCGCAGCGTCCGCCAGCCTCACCATTGCAACGCCGGCGTTGGCCGACCACCACAAGGAAGGCGAAGCGGCAAAGGCCGATATCGTCGCCACCGCTATGAGCACCGGCTCGCACGAGACTCTCGTCGCCGCGGTAAAAGCCGCCGGATTGGTTGAGACGCTTCAAGGCCCTGGCCCCTTCACCGTTTTCGCTCCGACCGATGATGGGTTTGCCAAGCTCCCTGAAGGCACCGTTGCCACGCTGGTGAAGCCTGAGAACAAGGCTACCCTCACCAAAATTCTCACATACCACGCTGTCGCCGGCAAAGTGACCGCCGAAACGCTGATCGGGCTGATCGAAGCTGGTAATGGTTCCGCGACGGTCGATACCCTGGCGGGCGAAACGCTCACCGCGCGCGTCGTTGACGGCAGCGTTGTCATCACCGACGCCCAAGGCGGCACCGCAACCGTGATCGCCGCCGACGTCATGACGTCGAATGGCGTTATTCACGTGACCGATGGCGTCTTTCTTCCCGCCTGATCCGTAACTCACCCACAACTTAGCGCTGCCCCACCGTTCCCATCCTCCCACTCGGGGTGGCGTGACCCAAGACCCCGCTCGGCGAACCTCCATCGCCGGGCGGGGTTTTTCTTTATAGGTGCCTATGGCTTGCTTACCGGGGCTGATAGGATGCTGAGAGCGCGTCGCGCTAGACCACATGTTGGGAGTTGATATGACGTTCCGAGTTGTCATTCCGGTTTTTGACGGGGTCACGCAATTGGACTTCACCGGCCCCGCGCAAATGTTCGCGAAAGTGCCCGATCTCGATCTGTGCATCGCTTCGAAGGACGCCAAGCCGGTGGAGACCGACAGCGGATTTGCCGTGGTCGCTCCCTACACTTTCGCGGATTGTCCGGCGGCGGATCTGATCTGCGTGCCTGGGGGCGGCGGTGTCGTGGACGCAATCACGGATCCCTACTTTCTGAGCTTTGTCGAACGCCAGTGTCAGCAAGCTCACTATGTCACTTCGGTGTGCACGGGCATGTTCGCGCTGGGTGCACTGGGCCTTGTGAAAGGCCGCAAGGTCACCACCCACTGGGGCTACACCGATGTCATCGCGGAATGTGGCGGAGTTTACACGGAGGGCCGCGTCGTCGTGGATGGCAACCTTATCACCGCCGGAGGCGTCACGTCCGGTGTGGACTTTAGCCTCACCGTCATCTCGGAAGTCTTCGGCGAAGAGACCGCGCGCCTGATTCAACTGGCCATGCAGTACAACCCCCAGCCACCGTTTGAGAGCGGCCACCCCAGCGTCGCGGCGTCTGAAACACTGATGCAAGCCAATGCGCTGTACACCGAACGCGCGCAGCGCATGCGCGAAACGCTGCAATCGGTAAAGCGCGGCTAGTCGGAGAGTGCAAAATCCACTGCGGCGGCGCAATGCAAAGCGGTGGTGTCAAACAATGGCAGCGCGCTGTCTTCGGGTTTCAAAAGCAGCATGAGCTCGGTGCACGCCAAGGCGATGGCCGTGGCGCCTTCGTCCTGCACTTGAGCGATAACGCCGCGCGCGTAAGCTTGGGACGCTGCCGGCACGTCCCCCGCGCACAGCTCATCAAAAATGATCTGGTGCAAACGCTCCCGCTCGGCCTCGCCGGGGATGACCACTTGAACGCCGTGTTCAGCAAGTCTTTCCGCGTAGAAAGGCTGCTCCATCGTAAAGCGGGTGGCGAGCAATCCTACCCGCGAATGTCCCGCCCGATTCAGCGCTGCCCCCAAAGGATCAGCAATATGCAGCAAAGGGACAGATATAGCCACTTCAACCGCCGGTGCCACCAGGTGCATCGTATTGGTCGCGATTATGATCGCCTCGGCGCCCGCGCGCTCTAGTCCCGCAGCAGCCTCGCCTAAAGTTGCGCCCAGCGCGTCCCATTCGTCCTCTCGCTGGAGGCGCGCTATCGCATCGAAATCAAAGCTGTGCATCAGCAGTTTTGCGGACGCGATACCGCCAAGATGATCGCGTACGCTACGATTGATCAGTGCGTAGTACTGAGCCGAGCTTTCCCAGCTCATTCCACCAAGGATGCCGATCGTTTTCATGACGTGGCGCACTAAAGGCGTCGCTTAACGATGCCTAGGGCCAATTCAGCTTTGTTTACGAGCCCAGCTATCAAGTAGCCACAGGATAAGCGCCTGCGAGCCGATGAGCGTTAGACTAGCGCCGATCACCCCAGCGTCGGGATCGCCGACAAGATACTCAGCTGGCACGAAGATCGATAATGCAAAAATAAACCCGTTTATGGCCACAAAAATGACCGGCGTGAGCCAGACCATAAGCCACGTCGGACTGTAAGCCGTGGGCTTCAAGCTTGCGTCAAATTGACGCGGAAGCCGGTCAAACTCAGCGAAACGGTACTTCGCCCAAACGGACGATGCGATGAGAAGAAGCCAGACAGCGCCACCAAAGAGCGTAGCGCTTTCGGAGATCATCAGGCCGCTTCTTCCTTCTCGCCCTTCTCATCGTCGTTGGAGACGACCTGGATCGGATCTTTCTTGCCTTCGACCACATCGCCATCGATCACGACTTCGCTGACATTCTCCATATCGGGAAGGTCAAACATCGTGTCGAGAAGGATACCTTCGACGATCGAGCGCAGCCCACGCGCGCCGGTTTTCCGCTTGATCGCGCGTTCGGCGATGGCTTTGAGCGCCTCGTCGGTGAAGGTGAGGTCCACATCCTCAAGCTCAAACAGCTTGCTGTACTGCTTGACGATGGCGTTCTTCGGCTCGGTCAGGATGGTGACGAGCGCGTCGACATCCAGATCGTGCAAAGTCGCGATAACCGGCAGACGGCCTACAAATTCGGGGATCAGGCCGAATTTAAGGAGGTCCTCGGGTTCGCTCTTTTCGAGCAGTTCGCCGACCTTGCGTTTGTCTGGGTCGGCCACGTGCGCGCCGAACCCGATCGAGCGTTTTTGGAGGCGATCCGCGATAATTTTGTCGAGGCCGGCGAACGCGCCGCCGCAGATAAACAGGATGTTGGTCGTGTCGACCTGCAAAAATTCCTGCTGCGGATGCTTGCGCCCGCCCTGCGGCGGAACTGAAGCTGTAGTGCCTTCCATCAGCTTGAGCAGCGCCTGCTGCACGCCCTCGCCCGAAACGTCGCGTGTGATCGAGGGGTTTTCCGCCTTGCGCGTAATCTTGTCGATCTCGTCGATGTAGACGATGCCGTGCTGCGCCTTCTCTACATTGTAATCGGAGGCCTGAAGCAGCTTCAGTATGATGTTCTCTACGTCTTCACCCACGTAACCCGCCTCGGTCAGCGTGGTGGCGTCAGCCATGGTGAACGGTACATCGAAGGTGCGCGCGAGCGTTTGCGCGAGCAAAGTCTTACCGGTGCCCGTAGGGCCGACCAGCAGGATGTTGGACTTGGCCAACTCGACATCGCCCGCTTTGCCCGAGTGGTTGAGGCGCTTGTAGTGGTTGTGAACCGCGACCGAGAGATTCCGCTTCGCCGAATTCTGCCCAATCACGTAATCGTTGAGCGTTTCGAAGATCTCGCGCGGGGTCGGGACCTCGCCCTCTTTCTTTCCGCTAAGGCCAGCTTTGGTCTCTTCGCGAATGATATCGTTGCACAGTTCAACGCACTCATCGCAGATGAAGACCGTAGGCCCTGCGATCAGCTTGCGCACTTCGTGCTGCGACTTCCCACAGAAGCTGCAGTAAAGGGTGCTTTTGCTGTCCGATCCGCTCAATTTCGTCATTCCTGCTTTCCTCGAATCCGAGAGAGACTCGCCAAGCGCGGCTCACCGGGATTCGCAAACAATATAAGCCGCAACAGATGAATCAATGTTTGGCGCGGCATTTTGGGCTCATTCAGGTGGGAAAGACCCACCTGTCACACCCCGCTTTCTTACTCTGGCGCGCCGCCCGAACCCTCTGGTTCACCGTCGCTTTCGGTTTCGGGGCGCGTTTCAAACACTTCGTCCACCAGCCCGAATTCTTTCGCTTCCTCCGCTTCAAGGAAGGTGTCGCGGTCCATCGCTTTCTCGATTTCCTCAAGGGTGCGACCGGTGAACTGCACGTACAAATCGTTCATCCGCGTGCGGATGCGCAGAATTTCGCGCGCCTGAATCTCGATGTCAGAAGCCATACCCCGCGCGCCGCCCGAAGGTTGGTGCACCATGACGCGAGCGTTCGGCAGCGCGACACGCATGCCCGGTTCACCCGCGGCCAGAAGGAAGCTTCCCATCGACGCGGCCTGGCCCATCACCACGGTCGAGACGCGCGGGCGGATGTACCGCATCGTGTCGTAGATCTGCAGACCAGCGGTCACCACGCCGCCGGGCGAGTTGATGTACATACTGATCGGCTTGGAAGGGTTTTCGCTCTCAAGGAACAAAAGCTGCGCGGTAATAAGCGAAGCCATGCCGTCTTCGATCTGCCCGGTCACAAACACGATCCGCTCGCGCAAGAGGCGCGAGAAAATGTCAAAGCTGCGTTCTCCCCGGCTGGTTTGCTCGACCACAACAGGCACCAAGGCGCCGGTCACAGGGTCGCGCGTAAACTGGCCCTGAGAGCCAAAAGTGTCGCCGTTATCGCCGAACAGATCGATCATGGGGGAGTGGTCCTTTTACCGAGTGGACTGGCTATTTCGGGAACCCGCGCGAATTGTTCAAGGGCCTTAACCAAAACGCGGTCGAATAGCTTGGGCATAGCCCATTGGTGAGAGGTCGGTACGCCCCCTTGCGCAAGGCCTTAAGAGAGGCAAGAACATCGGCTATGCTCACACTGTACCGCGCGCCGCGCCTCACCGCCCCCAGCCTCGCTGTCATCGCCTCTATCACCGCCACTTCGGCGCTCGCCCAGAGTGGAGAGACGACGGAATTCGACGCTGAAGCCGATATGGCGCAGCGCGTAGCGCAGATTGAGAAGTACGACGACGGGCCCGAAGGTATCAACGCGGTGATTGTCCACTCCTTGACGGCCGGGTTCAAGGCACGTGAGGCGGCGGGCACAAGTCCGCTCAACGGGCGCAGCGTGCTGGTCAAAGACAATATCGAAACCGAGGAATGGGCCACCACGGCCGGAAGCCTGGCCTTGCGGTACAACTTCACGCGCCGTGACGCGCCAATGATCGCCAATCTGCGCGCAGCGGGCGGCGTGGTGCTTGGTAAAACCAATCTGTCGGAATGGGCCAATATCCGCTCGGACAACTCGACCAGCGGGTGGAGCGCGGTAGGCGGCCTTACCCGCAACCCGCATGCGATCGACCGCAATTCATGTGGCTCATCCTCAGGCAGCGGAGCGGCTGTAGCGGCTGGTATGGCTTGGGGCGCGATCGGGACCGAAACCAACGGCTCGATCACCTGTCCGGCCTCGATCAACGGGATTGTCGGCTTCAAGCCCAGCGTGGGGGTCGTCAGCCGCACGCATGTTGTACCGATCAGTTCGACGCAGGACACCGCCGGTCCGATGGCCCAGACGGTTTATGACGCCGCGCTGCTGCTCACCGCCATCGCAGGCGAGGACGAAGCGGATGCCGCAACTATCGATGCGGCGCGTGTGGCGGACTATACCGAGGGCCTGAGCGAGTTTTCGCTCGAAGGCGTGCGGATCGGAGTGATGGTCAACCAGTTGGGCAGTCGCCAAAACCTGCGCGACGTTTTTAGCGCGGCGCTGCAGGACTTGGAAAGCGCGGGGGCTGAATTGGTCCCCATCGAATTCGAAACCAATCGAGACATGTTCCGCGACAGCTTCACCGTCTTGACGTTCGAACTGCGCGAAGGAATGGGCAGTTACCTCGCCTCAATCCCCGAGTTCACAGACGGGAAAACACCGCGAAGCCTTGCTGATTTGATTGCGTTCAACGCCGACAACGCAGACACGGAGATGCGCTGGTTTGGACAAGAAACCTTTGAAGAGGCCGAGACAGCAACGGATCGCGAAGCCTATGAGGCTGCACGCGAAAACGCCGTTCGAATTGCGGGGCTAGAGACCATCGACGCGATCCTTGCCGAAAACGACGTCCAGTTTCTTGTCGCGCCCACGCGCGGACCTAGCTGGACGAGCGACCTTTTGATCGGGGACAATTACGGCGGATCGGTTGGTTTTGGTTCGCCCGCAGCGATTGCAGGCTATCCGCACCTGACCGTGCCAATGGGAGCGATTGAAGGTCTCCCGGTTGGGATCAGTTTTATCGGCGCGAAATGGGCCGATCACGAAGTTTTGAAGCTGGGAGCCGCCTACGAAAAGGCGCGGACAGCCACGCTGCCCACGCCTTCGTTTGAACGTTGGAAGCCCGCTGAGTAACTCGCTCAGCGGGCTTCGATTTCCTTAGCTTATTCGGCCTTGGTCGCCGGAGCTTTCTTGGCGGCGGGCTTCTTAGCAGGAGCCTTCTTAGCCGCCGGCTTCTTCGCGGCAGTGGTCGCCGGCTTTTTCGCCGGGGCTTTCTTGGCCGCTGGCTTCTTCGCTGCGGTTGATGCGGCCGCCTTTTTGGCCGGAGCTTTCTTGGCGGGTGTTTTCTTCGCGGGCGCCTTTTTGGCGGCCGGCTTCTTCTTCGGCGCCGCCTTGGCTTTCTCCGACGACACGTCGTCTTCGGCTTCGATCGCGGCCTGAAGCTCTTCGGCAGTTACTTCGCGTTCGGTAACTTCGGCCTTGTCAAACAGGAAGTCGACGACCTTATCTTCGTAAAGCGGCGCGCGCAGCTGGGCGGCGGCCATCGGCTCTTGCTGGATGTATTGGACGAACCGCTCGCGATCTTCCTCGCGGTATTGCGCAGCCGCCTGCTGGATCAGCGTGTTCATTTCCTGACCGGTCACTTCGACGCCATTGGCTTGGCCAATTTCGGACAGGAGCAGGCCGAGGCGCACGCGGCGTTCGGCGATCGACTTGTAATCGTCCTTCTCGTCTTCAATCTGCTTGAGCGCGTCTTCCGGGTTCTCTTCCTTCGCGGCTTCCTGCTGAAGCTGCGCCCAGATTTGTTCGAACTCGGCGTTCACCATGCTTTCGGGCACGGCGAAGTCGTGACCTTCGGCGAGCGTGTCGAGCAGCTGACGCTTCATCTGCGTGCGCGTCAGGCCAGCGGTCTGCTGTTCGAGCTGTCCCTTCATGATCTCTTTGAGCTTATCGAGGCTGTCGAGGCCCAGATTGGTGGCAAACTCATCGTCGATCTTGGTTTCGGTTTCGACCTTCACCTGCTTCACAGTGACATCGAAGGTCGCTTCCTTACCGGCGAGGTTTTCGGCCTGATACTCCTCGGGGAAGGTGACGGTGATCGTCTTTTCATCGCCGGTTTTGGCGCCGACGAGTTGCTCTTCAAAACCGGGAATGAACGCGCCCGATCCGATCACGAGCGGGGCGTCTTCGGCTTTCCCGCCATCGAACGGCTCGCCATCCAGCTTGCCGAGGAAATCGATGATGAGCTGGTCGCCTTCGGCGGCCTTCTTGGTCTTGGCCGCGTCTTTGTAGCTCTTGTTCTGACCTGCGATACCTTCGATCGCTTCGGTGATCTGATCATCGCTGACGGGGACGAGCAGCTTTTCAAGCTTCAGACCATCCACGCTCGGCGCTTCGACCACAGGAAGCACTTCCAGTTCCACCGTGATGACGGCGTCTTTGCCTTCTTCGTAGTCTTCGTTCAGCGAGACCGCCGGTTGCATCGCCGGGCGAAGCTCTTCGTCCTTGGTCAGCTGATCAACCGAATCCCGGATCGTGTCGTTCAGCGTTTGCGCGTGCAGCTGCTCGCCATGCATTTTCTTGACGAGGTTAGCCGGCACTTTGCCCGGGCGAAAACCAGGCATTCTCACCTGCGGCGCGACCTTCTTGATTTCAGCGTCGATCTTCGCGCTGAGTTCGTCAGCGGTGATGGTGACAGTGTAGGCGCGCTTGAGGCCTTCGTTGACGGTCTGCTTGGTCTGCATGAGTGCTACTTTAAAACTTTCTTGAGCGATTTTTATGACGAGGCTTACGGCGCTCGCGCGACGGTGACTGGTGCGGGCGAAGGGACTCGAACCCCCACATCTTTCGATACTGGTACCTAAAACCAGCGCGTCTACCAGTTCCGCCAC
>JBCCKJ010000068.1:0-9951 GCA_039027455.1 Pseudomonadota bacterium
CCTCCACCCTTCCACCCGGAGCCTACCCGGAAACAATCCGGGTGGAAGGGTGGAGGGCGCGGGTGGCCACGGCGCGAGCGTTAGCGAGCCTCAAGACACATGACCTCTTCACTACCCACCACCTTCACACCCGGCGATATCGAGAAACGCTGGTACGAACATTGGGAAACGAGCGGCGGCTTCCGCCCCGAGCGCCCGGACGCCGAGCCGTTCACCATTGTGAACCCGCCGCCCAACGTCACGGGCTCGCTGCATATCGGTCACGCGCTCGACAACACGCTGCAGGACATCGTGATCCGCTACGAACGCCTGCGCGGCAAGGACGCTCTGTGGGTGGTGGGCACCGACCACGCCGGGATCGCCACGCAAATGGTGGTCGAGCGGCAACTTGAAGAGAAGCAGGACAAGCGCACCAATTACACGCGTGAGCAATTCGTCGACAAAGTGTGGGAATGGAAAGCCGAAAGCGGCGGCACCATCACCACGCAGCTGCGGCGGCTGGGCTGTTCCATGGACTGGTCGCGCGAACAATTCACGATGGATCCGCACTTCACCAAGGCTGTGCTCAAGGTGTTTGTGGACCTCTACAACGATGGCCTGATCTACCGCGACAAGCGGCTGGTGAACTGGGATCCCAAGCTGAAGACCGCGATCAGCGATCTCGAGGTGGAACAGCAGACCATTCCGGGCAGCTTCTGGCACTTCAAATACCCGCTCGCGGACGGCATGACGCTCGATGATGGCCGCGATTATATCGAGGTGGCGACCACGAGGCCCGAAACCATGCTCGCCGATATGGCGGTCGCGGTGCACCCGACCGACGAGCGCTACGCCAGCGTGGTCGGCAAAGAGGTGGTTCTTCCCATCACCGGACGCCGCATCCCCATCGTCGCCGATGAACACGCCGATCCCGAGCTGGGTTCGGGCGCGGTGAAGATCACGCCGGGTCACGACTTCAACGACTTTGAAGTGGGCAAGCGCGCAGGGATCGAAGCGGGTGAGATGCTCAACATGCTCGATGGGGAAGCGAATGTCTGCCAGACCGCTGATGGCATGGTGCCCGAGGAATTCCTCGGCCTGCACCGCTTCAAGCGTGATGGCGTTCCGGGCGCTCGCGAGGCGGTGGTCGAACGCCTGAAAGCGGACGGCTTCCTGATCCCGCATGTTTCTAAAAGCAAGAAAGGCGAGGAGGTTATCTCCGACGCCGAGCCGCGCTCTATCGCCACGCCCTTCGGCGATCGCGGCGGCGTGGTGATCGAGCCGTGGCTGACCGATCAGTGGTATGTCGACGCCGAAACGCTTGCGCAGAAACCGATAGAGGCGGTGCGTTCGGGCGAGGTCGAGATCGTGCCCAAGAGCTGGGAGAAGACCTATTTCAATTGGATGGAGAACATCCAGCCGTGGTGCGTGAGCCGCCAGCTGTGGTGGGGGCACCGGATTCCGGCGTGGTTTGGGCCAAGCATAGAAGACCCGTCGCAACGCGTAGTTTTCGTCGCCGCCACGCAAGAGGAAGCGTTTGATCAAGCGACGAAGTATTATGAGCCAGCTTCGCAGAGTGGCGAGGCCAGATCGCTCGAAATCGTTGACGATGAGGCGGCGTTTCTGAATCTTGAACCGCCGCAGGTTAGCAAACAGGAGCTCGAAGACGAACTTGGCAAAGAGCTGACGGACGCGGAGTTCCAAGCAGCCAAATCTAGTTCTGGCTACAAGGTGTTTGCAATCTGGCAAGACCCAGACGTGCTCGACACGTGGTTCTCCTCCGGCCTGTGGCCCTTCGCTACGCTCGGCTGGCCCGATGAGACCGCGCTGCTCGAAAAGCACTACCCCAACTCGTTGCTCATCAGCGGGTTCGACATCCTCTTCTTCTGGGACGCGCGGATGCTGATGTGGGGCTATTACAACATGGGGCAAAAGCCCTGGGACAAGCTCTACCTCCACGGCCTTGTGCGCGCCGCCGATGGCGCCAAAATGTCGAAATCCAAGGGCAATGTTGTCGATCCGCTGGGCCTGATTGACCAATACGGCGCGGACGCCTTGCGGTTCTTCATGGCCGCCATGGAAAGCCAGGGCCGCGACATCAAGATGGACGAAAAGCGGGTCGAAGGATACCGCAACTTTGCGACCAAGCTCTGGAACGCGACGCGTTTTTGCCAATCCAACGGCATTGGCGCTTCCACGACGCTCAAGGCCCCGACCGCGCGCCTTGCGGCCAACCAGTGGATCATCGGCGAGGTTCAGCAGGTCTGCGAAGAGATCGAGAAAGCGATGGCCGATCTGCGCTTCGACGCGGCCGCCAACGCGATCTATCAGTTCACGTGGTCCAAATTCTGCGATTGGTATCTGGAGCTTATCAAGCCGGTCTTTGCCGTAGGGGCCGACCCAGACGCCCTGCCCGCCAAGGAGACCCGCGAGGTCGCCGGATGGGCGCTCGACCAGATCTTTGTGATGCTGCACCCCTTCATGCCGTTCATCACAGAGGAACTGTGGCACGCCCAAGCCATCAACCATGGGGGCGAGCGCCAATACGATCTGATCGTAGCGCAATGGCCCAACCCTCGCGCCGAAGTCTCCAAAGAGGCAACCGACGCGATCGACTGGGTGATCGACCTGACCAGCAATGTGCGCAGCGCGAAAAACGAACTGGGCATCGCGCCCGGAGCGAAGCTAGCCGCGTTCCTGCCCGACGCCAGCGCGCTCGCTACGAGGACGATTGAGCGCTCCAGCGCCGCCATTGAGCGCCTCGCGCGCCTCACGCCTGTCACGGTGGGCGAAGCACCCGCGGGCCCCGCTATGCAGGTGACCGCCCAATGTGATGGGGGGAGCGACGTGTTCATCATCCCGCTCGAAGGGATTATCGATATCGACGCGGAAAAGGCTCGCCTCGAAAAAGCGCTGGCTGCAAGCGAGAAGGAAGCGAAGGGCCTTGAAGGGCGTCTCGCCAATCCCAACTTCGTCGAACGCGCCAAACCTGAAGCCGTCGAAAAGGCGCGCGAGGATTTCGCGCACCATTCCGGCGAGATCGACAGATTGAAAGGGGCGCTTGTTCGTTTGGGATGAGTTATGAAACTCGATCATATGGTGGTGCTGGTCCGCTCGCTTGAGGTAAGCCTGCCTTGGTATGCGACCATGTTGGAGCTTATCGGCTTTTCCAAAACGCGAGATCATGTGTGGCTGAGCAACGACGGCCTCGCCATTGATCTCAAACAGGCCAAAAAGGGGACGAGCGACTACGCGCGCTACGCGCCTGGCTTGAACCATCTGGGCTTTACCGCCCCCGATCTTGCAACGCTGGATGCCGTGCGCGCTGGCATGGCGGACGCGGGATTTGAGGTCCCGAACAAGCAGATTTTTCCCGATGAAACCGCGACATTCTTCCGCGACCCGGATGGGATGCGCGTTGAAGTCACCGTTTACGAGTGATGGCGCCCGCATCGCGTAGCGTTCCCTACCCGGCCTCTTCGTGGCATGAGAGCGTCATGAAGATAAGGTCATCATCGCTTTTTGCTGCCGCACACTCTGTCCGTCCGGCGCGGCGAATGGCGATTAAGGCTCTGGTATTTAAAGATAATAGGGAGAGCCGTAAAAGTGACACACTGTCACTTTTGTCACTTTCGGCGCGAGAGCTTACATGGCCGATCTTGTCTTAGCGACCGACGACAGCGGGGGGCCGGAGATTTTCGCGAGCCTGCAAGGCGAAGGGCCGAGCGCGTGCACGCCGGTGGCGTTCATTCGCCTGTCGCGCTGCAACCTTGCCTGCACGTGGTGCGACACCGCTTATACGTGGCGCTTTGAAGGCGACAATCGCCCGCATCGCGATGAGGTGACGTTCGACAAATCCAGCAATCAGGTGGCGTTCTCGCCGGAAAAGGCTGCCGCCCGGATCGCGGGGCTTGGGCAAAAGCGGCTGGTTATCACCGGGGGCGAGCCTTTGATGCAGTGCGGGCCGCTCGCGGATATGCTGGCGATCCTGCCCGATATCGAGGTAGAGATAGAAACCAACGGGACCACGCGGGCGAGCGCGCATGTCGATATCCGGGTCGATCAATACAATGTCAGCCCCAAGCTTGCCCACAGCGGCAACCCGGCGGATCTCGCGATTATCCCGGAGCGGATGGATTTCTACGCCAGCGACCCAAGAGCCTTCTTCAAGTTTGTGATCGCTGAGCGTGAGGACGTGGACGAAGTCTTGGCGCTACAGAAGGAACACCTCATCGCGTCGGACAAGATTTTCCTGATGGCGGAAGGCACCACCAGCGAAGCGCTTAGATCGCGTCAGGAATGGCTCAGCGAACTGTGCCTCAAGCACGGCTTTCGCATGAGCGACCGGATGCACATCCACCTGTATGGCGACACACGCGGGACGTGAGAAAGGAGAATACGAACGGGCGCAACGCGACCGCAAGGGCGACCGCCCGCGCCCCATCGGCTGGCTGGCGAGCCAGCCGCTCACGATAAACTGCACGGGTCCGCAGCGCAGCGAAGGACGTCTAGCGAGGAGGTTCGCCCGGATGGGCGGACCCAAACGAACAACTACCCTTGGCTTCTCCAGCGCACGACCACGCGTTCGACCATTTCGTCGAGATCGCCGTCGTTGTTCCAAAGATCGACGAAGCTAGGGTCTTCGGAAGCCGGGCGCTTGTGCTCTTCCAGCGTGTCAAAGTTGACGCGAACGGGAATAGCGACACCCTCGCCGCAGATAATGCACTCACGGTTGCGGAGCGCGGGGATGGAATCGAGAAAACCGCGCGAACCTTCAGGCATGGCCGATCGCACGAAGGCCTGGTCCCGGTCGTTGTTGAGACGCATTGCGATGATCGTACCGCATTGCGAAAGCACGCCTTCGGCCAAGTCCGATGGACGCTGCGTGATGAGGCCCAGGCTGATGCCGTATTTACGACCCTCTTTGGCGATCCGGCTGAGGATGCGACCGACCGAAGAACCGTCCGAGTTCTTCTCGTTGGGAACATATCGGTGCGCCTCTTCGCACACCAGTAGGATCGGACGCGTCTTTTCCTCGCGCCCCCAGATGGCGAAGTCGAACACAAGGCGGCTGAGAACCGCAACCACGGTCGAGGTGATATCAGAAGGAACGCCCGAAACGTCGATGATGGAAATCGGTTTGCCATCGGCCGGCATGCGGAACACTTTGGAGATGAACTCGGTCATCGTGTCACCAACCAGCATTCCGGAGAACATGAACTGGTAGCGTGGATCGGTCTTAAGCTCTTCCAACTTCTGCTTGATGCGCATGAACGGCACCGAGGACGTCGCCTTGTCGAGCTTGCCCATCTCGTCCTGCAGGATCGTCGAAAGGTCCGACAGCAAGTAAGGGATCGGCGCATCGACGGTGATCTTGCCCATGGTCTCGGCCAAGCGGTTTTTCGATCGCGCGGCGAGCAAACACTTGGCCAGAATGTCCATATCGATCTGGCGCTCGTTGCCGGAGCTGGTCAGCATCACTTCGCAGTGTTCTTCGAAGTTCATCAGCCAGTACGGCATTTGAAGGTTGCTGACGTCGAGAATGTGTCCTGTGGTGCGGAACGCCGACGCGTATTCGCCGTGCGGGTCGATCATCACGATGTGCCCATTGGGCGCGGTTTCGCAAATGCGGTGAAGGATCAACGCGGCGCTGGTCGATTTACCCGTACCGGTCGAACCGAGCAGCGCGAAGTGTTTGCCCAGCATCGCATCGATGTAGAGACCAGCGCGGATATCCTTGGTCGGGAAGACTTTTCCCACCGGAACGTTGGGTCGGCCATCGCTGGCGTAAATTTGCCGCAAGTCCGCTGTGGTCGCCGGGTAAACCATCGCGCCGGGAACGGGATAGCGGGTGACACCGCGTTTGAACCCGTGAATGCGGCCGGTCAGCTTTTCCTCAGCGCCCTCGCCCAAAAAGTCGATCCCGGCGATCACGCCGCCTTCGGTGCGGCGATCCTTGCGTTGGTCGCGCACGCTGGCGAGCAGCCACGAATCACCGACGCGGATCTTTATCTGGCTGCCGACCTGTCCGGCCAGCGCGATCGAAGGATCGGGATCGTCACAGCATTCGGTGATGCGCGGAAGATCGAAAGCCACCTGGGACCCTGATCCCGAGATTTCGAGCACGACCCCGATCGGCAAGGCCGCGTTGTCCACGGGCCCAGATGCTGCCTGGCTGCCGTGTTCAGGGGTCGGGACCGCGCCCGGCCCCGTAAACCGCTCAAAATTCTCTTGGCTCATATCGCCCATGCCACGCGTTCCATTCCGCCCGCCCAAGCGGACATCTCTGTCGTTTCTTCGACAAGTCGCTTTGGGCTAGTGAAGTTAAGATCGCGTCAACGATACCGCCTTGGGAACTGCGACGTTTGTACTCAAATGCAGAGGCAAATCGGGGCTAACGGCGCGCGAAGAAGCGCCCGGCCATCAGCCCCATGCTTAGGGAAAGAAAGATCGCAAACGCGCCGTAAAGGAGCGAATTGCGGTTGGCTTCGAGCACAACACGCCCTTCAAGACCCACCTTCACCACATCGATCTTGGCCGTGGCGCTCGCAACAACACGGCCATCGGAGATCGCGAAGGTTTCCGCGGTGTAAGGGCCCGTGGTCACGTTGGAAGGCAGGTTGATGCGGGCTTGGTACAAAACGCCTTCGCTGATGCGGACGCCTTGCGGGTTCTCGCTATACAGCCCTTCGCGCTGGCGCATGTCGACCAATCCGCGCGCAAATCGTGCCTGTTCGATGGGTTCGATTTCACCGACCGGGCTAAGCTGGATGAAGCGGGTGCCAAGCTCAAAAATCGCGGCGGTGCGTTCGTCGACCAACTCGTCCACGGGTCGGGAAGACGCCACAGCGAAGAACGAGGGAGCTGAGCGAAAATCGCTCGACCCCGCGTTCATCCAGATGCCAGCGATGCGTTCTTTCTCGCGCATTCGGATCGATTTTGCGGGCCCTTTGAGCACGACGATGATGTCGTATTCGGAAATGGCCGAGACCGGATCGATCACGGCACCGTACAGCAATAGGTTTGTCCCCGTGAAACCCTGGCGCACTTCGATGCGTGACTGGCTGACCTCGGGCACGAGGATCGGTTCGCGCTGCGCCGATAGGCACAGAGCCGCTAATAGAAGCAATGGCGCGCGCGCGCGCCATTTTTGCCGCCTACTGTGCGACTTCACAGCGTGCCGACCGTGTAAATCTCGTCGGGCTGCACGCCGAGACCATACAGCATCCGCAAGGCCACCGCGATCACGATGGCGGCAAGAAGCAGTCGAAGGACTTCAGGCCGGGCCTTCATTGCCAACTGCGTCCCGAACTGCGCGCCAAGCACAGAGCCCAAGAGCAGGAAACCGGCGAGTACGATATCAACGGCCTTCGTTGTCAGAGCGTGGGTCATGGTGGTCACCATGGTCACGAAGAGGATTTGAAACAGCGAGGTGCCAACCACGACGTTGCCGCTCATCCCAAGGATGTAGAGCATGGCGGGAACCAGCATGAAACCGCCACCGACACCCATAAGCATGGTCAGGATCCCGACCAGAACACCGAGGATCAAGGGCGCGAGGGGCGAGAGATAGAGCCCCGACGCGTAAAAGCGCCAGCGATAGGGAAGCCCGGCGACGAGGGGATGGTGTCGGCGTCCTCGAGCCCTCTGCCCACCGGACGCGGCGTTCACTTTGGGCAAGAGACCCGCGAGAGCCTCTTGCATCATCAGCGCGCCAATTGTGCCGAGCATCAGCACATACAGCATATTGATGACGACATCGATCTGCCCCACCGACTGCAGCAAGCGAAACAACACCGCCCCGATCAGCGCACCAACCACGCCTCCGGCCACCATGATGGTGCCCATCCGGTAATCGACGCCCTTGTTGCGCGAGTGCGCCAGCACCCCCGAAACGCTCGCGCCAGTTACCTGTGTAGCGGCTGATGCCGCGGCGACCGTCGGGGGTATGCCGTAGAAGATCAGCAGCGGCGTTGTCAGAAAACCGCCGCCCACGCCAAACAGTCCGGACAACACACCCGTCAACGCTCCAAGCGCGACGAGAACAAGTCCGTTCACAGAAAGGTTGGCGATGGGAAGATAGACATCCATGACTAAGCCAGCGATTACCTCAGCGGACCCGCGCTTGGAAGGCTATGTGTGCGTGCAAACTGGGCTTCATGCACCACTCAGTTGCAATATGGCTCGGGCAGAGCTGTTTGGGACCCTAAAACTGTGTTGAAAGGGTAGCCGCAACGCCGGATTCAGGAGCCGCATCTCCGCCAACGCGCTCGCGATAGTCGACCGAAAAACGCGCAGGCACGTCGCCAATTGCCAAATCAAGCCGCACCGTTGGCCCCACGTCGATCCGGTGCGCGTCGCGCTGCGCGCCGCCCCATGCTCCTGCACCCACGCTGATACGCACCGCATCTGGGTTTCGCAGATCGAAACTCGCTACGCGCCGCGTGATGGTTCCTTGGCCGTCGATAAAGGCGGTATCGGTATCGCCGCCGACATAGCCAGCCCCAGCGTACAACTCCCCTGAAAAACCCAGGGGAAGAGCGACGGGCGGAATCTCGGTAATGGCTAAAGCGGCGGGGCGAACGTCGCTACCAAACTGGTTCTCCGTTCCGCGAATCTCCGCGGCAACGCGCACCGGGACGCTTTCAATCGGCCGGGCAGAGACTCCGAGAGCAAGCTCGTTCTCCGGTCGTTCGATCAACGCGCGATAGGCACGAAGATACGCGCGCGGATCGCGGGGATTCGCAGGAGCAATGCGAAATTGGAGGTTAGCGCCAAGTTGGCTTGCCCCATACACAGGCACCCGGCCTTCCGAGATAGGAGCGGATTGCGAACCTTCCCGGCCAAAGGCCCAGACATCCAAAGACCAGCGACTGGGAGATCCTTCAGTCTGAGCTCTTGAATCCGGGGCGGAGAACGGCGGCGCGCCTGGGAACACTGGCACGCCCGCTTGGCGAAGACCCCGATTGTCAGAGACTCTGCGCCGCGTGCGCCATGACGAACCGCGTAGGTCCGTTTGCAAAGCCGCGCGATAAAGAAGCTCGTGCGCTTGGGCGATGTCGATCGGACCATCGCGGAAAGCGGGGCCAGGCCCGGTGTCACCCAAAGAGGTAGCCAAAGCCGCTTGGCGGAGCGAAACGGCTGTAGCCTCAAGAGCCATTGGTGACGGTGGCTCAGCCTGCTGGGTACCGGAACGCACGGCGACCCTGTTCGGCCCATTGGGTGCCTGCGCAAGAAGCTGCACCGCTTGATCGAAGATGCCGCTGCTTGGAAGCGGATTTTCCCACAAGACCGCTCGACCTGTGATCCAAACAGCTAGCAAGAGACCGAGCGTCGCAAGCGGGCCATGCAACCTCGATGGCCCTTTTTCACGCGGAATGAGATCGATTAGAGCATCTCTCTCAGACCCAATCATGCCGGTTTCCCTCGCGGTTCAGCGAGATGGAAATCAAGGCTTGCGCGCTCCAGAGTTCCGAGGTCAGGAGCGGCCGGATGCGATCTGTGCGGGGTCTTGTCCCATTCCACCGCGTTGCCGAGCAGAGTCTTACCATAAGCAGAGATAGCGCGCCGACCGGCCATGATGGCGATTGCGTTCGTGAGCGGTATTCGAGCGACAGCCCAACAGCCTTCGCGCCAGCCATAGATCTGCGCTGTGAAACCAAATCGCCAAACCGCCCGCCAAATAAGCGCGGCAACGTTGGCCGTTAACAGTACCGATATAAGCGGCGACAGGTTGATCTGTGGAGCCAATCTGGCTGAAGAGGCCGCCCAAAGCACAAGGGTCAAAGCCAGCAGCGCGTAGCCAACCAGCAGCACCAATGCGGTAAGTGGTCCACGACGATCGCGCGCGCGCATCCACGTCTCGAGCGCACCGCCCGTCCAGCCCACACGATCCCAACCTTGCAGCGCGATCCCATGCACCCAACGGGTCTTTTGCCGAACCACGCTGGAAAGGGTGGATGGGAAGTAGGC
>JBCCKJ010000069.1:0-9940 GCA_039027455.1 Pseudomonadota bacterium
AGGACATGTGATGGCTACCATCCCCTTGGAGAATGACGCGCCCCAAGCCTCATCGAGGCCTGCGTTTAGCTTGGGCGACATGGTTAGCGGATGGGCGGTCAATATCGCGATCGCGATGACCGCGCTGCGAACCAATCTGATGCGGTCGATCCTGACCATGCTGGGCGTCATGATTGGTGTTTTTGCGGTGACACTTGCTGTGGCCGTTGGCAATGGCGCGCAAGTCTCGGTGATGGATTCGATCAATTCGTTCGGTTCGAACATGGCTATTCTGGTGCCGGAACCCGAAAATAAGGGTCCGCGCCGCAGTTTTGATCGCGGACGGCTCACGCAGCGCGATCTCAATGCGATTGTCGACGAAGTTCCCAGCATCGCCGCCGTTGCGCCGCAGCTGCGGCATCCGCTTGACCTTGTCACCGCTGGTACAAGCGCCAGCACGAACGCGGTAGGAACAACCGGTGATTACACCGAGATCACGAACCACCCGGTCGTGCGAGGTCGCAATTTGAGCGTCGATGATAATCGTTCGGCCGCCCGTGTTCTGGTTATGGGACAGACAGTGTCAGAAAGCCTTTTCGGCGATTTTGACCCGGTTGGCGAAACCGTGCGCGTGCGCGGCGTGCCCTTTACCATTATCGGCCTTTTGGAGGAGAAAGGCTCGACGTTTGGTGACGACAATGACGACATCCTGCTGATGCCGATTTCAACCATGCGCCAGCGTTTCCACGGTGATGGGTTGGCCGGACCCGACGATTTACAGCTCGCATTCGTCAGCTTTAACGAGGGCGCCTCACTCAGAGACGCCAAGCGGCAGATTACCGCTGTGATGGAGGATCGCTATCGGGTCCGCAACGGCGAGATCAATCCGTTCAAGGTGCGCACCACGCAAGAGTTCCTTGAGGAAAGTCAGGAGCTAACGAGCATCCTGCAGTGGCTCCTCGTATCGATTGCCTCGATTTCGCTGCTTGTTGGCGGGATCGGGATAATGAACATCATGCTCGTCAGCGTGACCGAGCGCACCCGCGAGATCGGTCTGCGCATGGCGCTGGGTGCGCGCAAGAGCGACATTCGCAACCAGTTCCTGGTCGAGGCGGCGGTGCTGTGCACTCTGGGCGGTTCAGTTGGCTTGGCGCTGGCTTGGCTGTGTGGTCTCGCCTTATCGACCTACGCCAATTTTCCCGTGCCTGTCGGGATCGTAACCGCGCTGGGCGCTGTGACCTTCTCAGCCTTTATTGGACTGCTCTTCGGAGGCTATCCGGCGGTGCGCGCGTCGCGGCTGTCCCCGATCGAAGCGCTGCGCACCGAGTAGCTTTTAGCGCAGCGATCCGGCCAGGATCTTGTGCAGCTTGGAATGGAGCGTGTCATTGGCTGCGAGAATCTGCGCGGAATGGATCGGATTTGACCGACCGCGAAAATCGCTGACGAACCCGCCCGCTTCGCGCACCAGCAAACAACCCGCCGCCGTGTCCCAATCGTTGAGGCCACTTTCCCAAAAGCCATCAAAGCGCCCTTGCGCAAGATAGGCGAGATCGAGCGAGGCCGCGCCGAAGCGGCGAATACCAGCAACTTCAGGCCCGATCGCGCCGAAAATGCGACTCCATTCCGCAAAGTCGCCGTGGCCCTGAAAAGGGATTCCCGTGGCGATCAGCGCTTGGGGCAGTGTGCGCCGCGCCGAGACGCGCAAACGCGCATCCTGCAGCCACGCCCCGCGAGTCTTTTCGGCCCAATAGGTCGCGTCCTGAATCGGATCATACACAATCCCGGCGGTGACATCGCCCCAGCCCTTCCCGTCTAACCGCGGTTCTTGGACTGCGATGCTGATCGCAAAATGCGGAATGCCATGCAGAAAGTTGCTTGTGCCGTCGAGCGGATCGACGATCCAACGCGGCTTGTTCTCGTCGCCCTCGATCACGCCGGCCTCTTCCATCACGAAGCCCCAATCGGGACGCGCGTGGAGAAGTTCGTCGTAGATCGTGCGCTCGGCGCGCATATCGGCTTTCGACACGAAGTCAGCCGGGCCCTTGCGGCTTACTTGCAAGTGCTCGACTTCGCCAAAGTCGCGCCGCAAACGCCCGCCCGCTTTGCGCGCGGCGCGTTCCATCACGCGGATAAGGCCGGAAAACATGCTCATGAGAAGTTAGCCAGCCTTCCCAACATAGGTCTGCTCGTACACGTCCACGACGATGCGCGTGCCGCTTTCGATATGCGGGGGCACCATGATGCGAACGCCGTTATCGAGCATAGCGGGCTTGTAGCTGGAGGACGCCGTCTGGCCCTTCACCACCGCGTCGGCTTCGACGATGTCCGCTTCAACCTGCTGGGGCAACTGAACGCTGATCGGCTTTTCTTCCCAAAGCTCCAGCATCACCTGCATGCCATCGGAAAGGAACGGGCGCGCGTCGCCTAGGAGGTCGTTGGGCAGATTGATCTGCTCGTAGGTGTTCGTGTCCATAAAGACGAGCATGTCGCCGTCTTCATAAAGGAACTGGTATTCCTGCGTATCGAGACGCACCTTCTCAACGGTGTCCGCGCTGCGGAAACGAACGTTGGTTTTGCGCCCGTCCTGCAGGTTCTTCATCTCGACCTGCATGTAGGCCCCGCCCTTGCCCGGTTGGGTGTGCTGGATTTTGGCGACCTTCCAAATGCCGTTCTCGTATTCGATGATGTTGCCGGGACGAATGTCGACGCCGCTGATCTTCATGGAGGTTCTCTCGGGCTTTCTCAGAAATGTGTGGGCCGGCTCTGACCGAAGGGTAAACGCGCTGTGCGCTGGCTTCGCCCGGCTCGGGTGATGGGCGCGCATAGCCTGTGCCCGTTAGGACAGCAAGCCGTGTGAATGCGCCCGCCTTTCGCCGCTTATGTGATTAGCAAGTGGAACTGCCTTTTGAGCGGTGGTATCGTTCCCCCATGCGTAAAATGCGATCCGACTGGAAATGGCTTACGATATGCTCATCGGCCATGGTCCTAGCTGGCATCGTCAGCCCTCCACTGGCCGCGCAAGTAGGTGGACCGCTCGGCACGCTGACGCATGGTATCTATGAATGCGCGCTTCCGGGGGATGCGTTAGCTGAGCCCTATGACCCCATTCCGAGCGAGACCATCTTCATAATCCCCGGCTCAGCCTATCGCGATGCAGACGGCGCACGTGGGCTTTACCTGCTACGCGGGCGCGAGCTTGTGTTCACAAGCGGCCCGAAAAAGGGGCAACGCTTTCGCCGCGTCGGCGACAACACGATAAAGCGTCTGCAGGATGATGGAGAACTCGGTCGGCTGACCTGCATTCGTATCGCCGGGTCTGGATAAAGGCCCCGACCGCTAGGCAAATCAGGAGGACATATTTTGCCGACCCGCACCCTATCCAATGCGCTTGTATGCTTGGCCTTTGTCGCCAGTCTCAACGCTGCTTCTCCCATCGCCGCGCAGCCGGAATCGGCGAATCCCGCCATCGAGCTCCCCCCAGTCTTCGAGGTTATCGAGAACCTGAAGGAAGGCGGTTTCATCATGGTGATCCGGCACGAGCGCACCGAAATGCCTTCGCGAGCCGATGACTACACGCAGCCGCCCAGCGAATGCCGTGCCCAACGCAATCTGTCGGTCGCAGGAGTGGTGGGCGCGCATGAGAATGGCGGGCTGATTCGCGCGGCGGGCATTCCGGTATCGCGCGTGATCTCCAGCCCGATGTGCCGGGCGGCGGAAACCGCGCGGTACATGTTTGGCGTCGACTACACGACCGACGCGCGCTTAATGCACCATGACCCCGCCGAAAACAGCGATCGGCCTCTCGAGCAAGCGGCGCAGGAAACCGCGGAACTGATCCGCGAGCTTGCCCCGCTGAGCGACGAGGGCAACATCGCGCTCATTTCCCACGGCGGGAACATCTTCGAAGGCACCGGGCTTCGCCTGAGCGAAGGCGAAGTTGGAATCCTGGAGCTAGACGATAGCCGCCAAGCAACCCCGATCGGGCAGTTCACCGGGAGCACACTCGGCTTTTACGTCCGGATGAAACAAGCGGAAGAGGCTAAGGCCGAAGCCGAATAGGCTATTCGGCGTCGCTGATCGCCTTGGCGAAGGCTTTGACCGCTTCCACTTCATCGCCATTCCACACACCGCCCGAGACGGCAAGAAAGTCCGCGCCCCCGCTCACCAGAGGCCCGCAGTTGTCGGGTGTGATCCCGCCTATGGCGACGACCGGAATCTCGAAAAGCTTCACCCACCACTCGATCAAATCGGGTGTGGGCCGCTCAGCGTCCTCGCCTTTGTCTTTAGTGGTTGAGGGAAAGAAGGCTCCAAAAGCGACGTAATCCGCCCCCGCCTCGCCCGCTTCCATCGCGAGGTGTTTGGAGGCGTGGCATGTGACGCCAATCTGGGCCTCACGCCCCAATGCCGCTCGCGCATCGTGCGGATCGCCATCGTCCTGTCCCAGATGGACACCATCGGTCTTCAAACGTTTGGCCAGCGGAACGCTGTCGTTGACGATAAAGGCGCATTCGTGCGCAGCGCAAATGGCCTGAAGCGGCTCTGCCAAGCGCGCGGCTTCGTGCTGATCGATATCCTTCACCCGGAGCTGGAAGGCGGCGATCAAGTTGTCCTCGTGGCGTTGCCCCGCCTGCAAAGCGCGTTCAAGCCGCGCGGGGAAATCGCCTCCCACATCGAGCGGCGAGATCAGATAAAGCTGTGTCGAAAGCGTCGTGTCACTCATGCCGCGCCCTTAGCGCGCGAGCGGGGATCAAGCCAAGCGCGAAGCGAGTGTCCGGGTGTGAGACACATGGCGAAGAGCCTGCTCTTCCAGATGAAACTATGGTAAACGGGCGTTAAGGAGACGTCTCATGGCCCATGCAATTCGCCTTGCTACCGCTGCCCTTGCGCTTACGGCGGCGCTCGCCGCTACCGCCCACGCTCAAACATCTGTCGAGAGCGGCCTTGCATTCTATCGGCCCGCAAAAATCGGCGCGGTCGAGGTCACACCCTTCAACTTGGTGTCAGACACGCGCTGCGCGGACCCCGATCTGTGTCTGACAAACGATAGCGTTGTGATCTCGGTATTCATGGACAGCGATCGCGGCCCGCAAGCGATGAACTTACGACTGGGTCAGCCCCGACGTGTGCCCGGCGGATTCTTGATGCTCACGAATACAGGCGTCGCGCCCAGCGCAAACGGGGCAATCTCGATCGAAAACTATCGTCTGGAGCTGGTGTTCATCCCGGACCGGAGCGGCCCCGAGGGAAGCTAGAGCTTAGCCCGCGGTGCTGGCCGCGGCGATCTGATCAATGGCTTGGCTCAACGTACCGTCAAATTCGGCGTCCGACTGGCCTTTGCGCAGATCCTGCAACAACCCACGTGAGAAGCTGGCGATCATTCCGGCGTTCTTAGCGAGATGCTCGCAGGCGTCATCGGTGGAATAGCCGCCAGAAAGCGCCACCACCCGCAACACATTGGGATGCGCAATAGCGCGCGCGTAAAGGCCCGGCTTCACCGGAATCGAGAGCTTAAGCATGACTTTGCGGCCCTCGGGCAGCGCGTCGAGTTGCTTCATGATCTCGGCCAGAAGGATCTCTTCGCCCGCTTCGCGGTCTTCAGCGGTGATATCGTATTCCGGTTCAATCATCGGGACGAGCCCAGCGTCGGCGATCTGATTGCCCACCTCAAACTGCTGCGCGACGATCGCGGCGATCCCGGTCGGATTGGCCGATTTGATGACCGAGCGCATCTTTGTGCCGAACATGCCCTTGGCCACCGATTTTTCGAGCAAGGCCGGGAGCTTGTCCAGCGGCTTCATCAGCTGGACACCATCGGCTTTGTCGGCGAGCCCTTGGTCCACTTTGATAAACGGGACGACACCGCGCGCCCTAAGCGCGTCCGGCGTGGGCAAGCCGTCGACTTCGCCGTCCATTGTCTTTTCAAACAGGATCGCGCCGATGACCTTTCCGCTGGCGAAGCATGGGGACGTGATCACACGGCTGCGCATCTGATGAATTTGGGCGAACATTTCATCATCGCCCGACCATTCGCTGTCCTCAACACCATAGCCACGCAGCGCCTTGGGCGTGGAGCCGCCCGACTGGTCAAGCGCCGCGATAAAGCCTTGGCCTTCGGCGATCTTGGCGGTCATTTCCTGCGTGTTCATTTGGTGTCCTCAACGTCCCTGAATATGATCTTGGCGAGGGCCTTAAAGCCCCCTCCCCACACCCGCAACCGCGCGCGACGGCCATATGAGTGTTTTCCGCCGTGGCGATTGCGAAGGCGCGTTTCAATGGGCCCTTAACTGCGCGGCGAGAATTTACGGATGATTCCGGTAAAGCTGAAAGCGGGTTTCCCATCACCCGTGATCAACCCGCGAACAAAGATCGTTTTGCCGCCACCCCTCGTGACCTCGCCGCGCGCTTCAACCAGCGCCCCGGGCGTGATCCCGCCGAGAAAATCACCTGACAGATTGAGCGTTACCGCGTTCGCTCCGCCGAGTTCATCCGTCGCTATCGCAAACAGAGCAAAATCGGCAAACGTCATGAGGCATCCGCCGTGCATCGAGCCGGCCCCGTTCATGTGCTTTTCTTCAGCCCGAAACGCGCTGAGATATGAACCATCGTCTTCGCGGCGCATAAAGAAGGGCCCGGACCGGGTCTCGAACGGATCGTGGTTCCAGTGGTACCAGCCTGCAAACTCACCGTCCGTCGCCTCGACGGCGTTGCCATAGCCGTATTCGGTCTTCGTCTCGCTCATATCTCGCGTCCTAGTTTTGCCACATCTGCAAACGGCGCACGCTTTGTGCGAGCCGCTCATCTTTGTCGAGAGTGGCGAGGCTGCGCTCCACCAGCTTCCACCCGCCTATACGAAACTTGCGCCAGAGACCGGTCATCAAGAACCGCCCCTCCCAAGCGCGTGCGCCAAATTTGAGTTCAAGGTCCGCCGACGCGGTAAACCACGCGGCGCGCCCGTGCCGACGAACCACGCTCTCGCCCATACGAAAGCCTAAACATCGAAAATCGTTCTCGATCGCCTCTGTAAAGCTTGCACGATCCAGCAGTTCGGGAGGGTTGGTGCCGAAGACAAACATGCAATCGCGAGCGGCCAGTTTTCGGAACGCGCCGGCGTCACGCCGCATCCAGGCCTGCATAAGACGCAACTCATGCGCTTCAATCGTATCGGCAATGTCGGCCATAGGTTATCTGGTCAGGGCCGCCACACCGGGCAAGACCTTGCCTTCCATCCATTCCAAGAAGGCACCCCCTGCAGTTGAGATATAAGTCACATCCTGCGTGACCCCGGCCTGCGCCAGCGCCGCCACCGTGTCCCCGCCACCCGCCACGCTGATCAGCGAGTCTTCGAGCGTTAGGGCCGCCACGTGGCGCGCCAGCGTCATCGTCGCCGCGTCAAACGGTTCGGTCTCAAACGCGCCCAGCGGGCCGTTCCAAACGAGCGTGCAGCAGGTCTTGAGCACATCGGCCAGCGCCTCGGTCGCTTGCGGTCCGATATCAAGGATCATCTCGTCCTCGGCGACTTCGTGCACATTGCAGGTGCGCAGACTGTCGGGGTTTTCCGCGAATTCCTTCGCTACCACGACATCGTAAGGCAGATGCACCGTGCAACCCGCGTGATCCGCCTCGTCCATGATACGGGCGGCGGTGTCGGTAAGGTCGTGCTCGCACAGCGATTTGCCAACATCCACTCCGCGCGCTGCGAGGAAGGTGTTGGCCATCCCGCCACCAATAATCAGGTGCTGCACGCGGTCCACGAGATTTTCGAGCACAGCCAGCTTGGTGGACACCTTCGCGCCCCCTACGACAGCGGCCACAGGCGGTTCGGGATTGCCAAGCGCGCTGTCGAGCGCCTGAAGCTCTTTCTCCATCGCGCGCCCAGCGTAGGCCGGAAGGAGGTGCGCAAGCCCCTCGGTCGTCACGTGCGCGCGGTGCGCAGCGCTGAACGCGTCGTTGACGTAGAAATCGCCGTTGGCGGCGATGGCCTTGGCAAACTCAGGATCGTTGGCTTCTTCGCCCGGCCAGAAGCGCGTGTTGTCGAGCAGGCCGATATCACCGTCGCGCAAAATGCCGATCGACTGTTCCACCACGGGGCCAGAGACCTCGGGTATGAACATGATTTCCTTGCCCAGCACGCCCTCAACATCGCCCACGACCATGCTGGTTGAGAGCACCGAGGATCGTTGACCATTCGGGCGCCCAAAATGCGCGAGCATCAGGACTTTCGCCCCGCGCTCGCTCAATTCAAGAATGGTGGGTTTGACCGCTTCGACCCGCGTCACATCGGTGGCCGAGCCATCCTTCATCGGCAGGTTCAGATCGACCCGCACGAGCGCGACCTTGCCGGTCACATCGCCCAGATCATCCAGCGTTTTGAAAGCCGCCATCCCTCGCGCCCTCTTAGTTAACGATCAGAGGAACTTGGCCATGACGCCGGCGGTGTCGATCATGCGGTTCGAAAAGCCCCATTCGTTGTCATACCAGCTGACCACGCGCGCCAGCTTGCCTTCCATGACGCTGGTTTCGAGGCTGTCGACTGTGGAGCTGGCCGGATGGTGGTTGAAGTCGGAGCTGACCAGAGGATCGCTCGTGTAATCCAGCACACCCTTCATCGCGCCATCGGCGGCGGCTCTGAGCGCGGCGTTCAATTCGTCAGCGCTCGTGTCACTCTTCGGCGTAAACACCAGATCGACCAGCGAGACGTTCGGGGTCGGAACGCGCACCGACGACCCATCCAGCTTGCCAGCGAGCTCCGGCAGAACCAGACCCACCGCGCGCGCCGCGCCGGTCGTGGTCGGGATCATATTCTGCGCCCCGCCGCGGGCGCGGCGCATATCGCTGTGCATCTGATCCAGCATGCGCTGATCGTTGGTGTAGGAGTGGATCGTGGTCATGAAACCGCGCTCGATGCCCACCGCATCGTTGAGAACCTTCGCCAACGGAGCGAGGCAGTTCGTGGTGCAGCTTGCGTTGGAGACGATCACGTCGTCGGCGGTTAGCGTTTCGTGGTTCACGCCATAGACAATGGTGGCCGACACATTCTTGGCGGGGGCCGAAATGAGGACCCGCTTGGCGCCCGCCTTGAGGTGGGGTTCGGCCGCGTCGTGGCTTTGGAAAAAGCCCGTGCATTCGAGCACGATGTCGACGCCTTGTTCGCCATGCGGCAGGTTGCCGGGATCACGCTCGCTGGTGACCGCGATGCTCTTGCCGTTCACGACCATCGCGCCATCGGCGACGTCGACCGTGCCGGGGAAACGGCCATGGGTGGAATCGTATTGGAACAGTAGCGCGTTGGCTTTCGTGTCCGCCAGATCGTTGATCGAAACGAGGTCGAGATCGTGATCGCTGCGCTCTAGAATAGCGCGCGCGACCAAACGTCCAATGCGCCCAAAACCATTGATGGCAACTTTAGTGGCCATGTAAGAAACTCCTGCTTAAGCTTTCAAAGTGTTTGTAATTTGTGCCGTGACCGCTTCGACAGTGAAGCCGAAATGGGCAAACAGATCCTTGGCGGGGGCGGACCCTCCGAACCGGTCGATTCCGATGTTGAGACCATTCGCGCCGGTGTAACGCTGCCACCCGAATGTGCTGGCCGCCTCCAAACTGACGATAAGCGCATCCTGCGGGAGGAGATCATCGCGATAGGCCTCGTCCTGCTCGTCGAACAATTCGGTGCACACCATCGAGACGACGTCTGCGCCGATGCCCTGCTCCTCAAGCGCTTTGGCGCTATCGAGCGCGAGGCCAACCTCTGACCCGGTCGCCAAGATCACGACCTTACGCGCCGCACCGGCGGTTTTGACACGGTATCCTCCGCGCGCCGACAAGTTCTCATCCGCGCTTTCCAAGCGGTACTGCGGAAGCCCTTGGCGTGACAGCGCGAGGATCGTCGGACGGTCCTTCTGGCTGAGCGCCACTTGCCATGCCTCGGTGGTTTCCACCGCGTCGCCGGGGCGCATCACCAAGA